>JANOOI010000547.1:0-6681 GCA_031421235.1 Bdellovibrio sp. | reverse complement strand
ATTTTTTATGTTTAACATCCGTTATCCTCGATCATAACTACTTGCGCACCAACTGGCAGTCCTTGCCACTCAGGTTTGCTACCTAGCGCTTTCGGAGAGATAACTTTTAAAACACCTTCAGTGTATTTGTTTTTAAAAAATGTCTGACATTCAGCTTGCGACGGATGGCGCATTAAATGTGATCTGACTTGAAATACAAAATCATCAGGGTTAGCTGCAATTTTTCCTAAAAATGGAATTTGTAATCCTTTAAATAATTTTAAATCAATATCTGCAGCAACGCCGTCCCATGAATGACGTGTTTGCCCACCGCTATCTTTGTTGTCACGAGCAGACGAAGGCCCGATTTCTGATTCTACAGTAGATCCTGTTCTAGGTTCAGACATCTGAAACCAGGGTGAGCTATTTCCTTTTCCAGTTAACAAGGGAAACATAGATGCTAAGTTTTTATATTTTTCTTGTGCAGCCTTATTCGAATCAGCTTCAGATAGGTTGCCAGCAGCATAGCTTCTGGCTGCAGACCAAGTAATGTATTGCGCGATTTCTATAGTAGTTAAAGTAAAAGTTAATGAAAATATTAAGATCCCGCAACCAATAACCATTGAGAATGCAAATAAAAATTCAGCTGCGATAAAACCTGAATTGTTTTTCATGCATTCTCCTTCGCATTAGTTGGGGTTTGAACTTAATCCACGATGAATTGAATTGGGGTGACAATTAGACTGATTAAATTTCTGTTTGCTTTTGCTAAAGCCAATGCAGTCTTCTTTCCAGGTCCCGTAAGCTGTCATCGTGCGAAGACTAACGATCGGTTTAGTAAATAATTTTTGTATAACTTTCTTTTCTTGCATGGTTTTTGTAAAAAGCAAAAATGTACCGATAAGTACACTCATCAGCAAAACAGCTTCAATAGCGAACTGGCCTTTTTGATTCAGGCTATTCTTTTTTAGCCCATTCAACTTTGCCATTGTCGCCACCAGATTTTTTAGTTGTTTGATACGGATTAAATCCATTGCCCGTAGAAAGCTGGGTTTCTACGCGCGCTCCTAGACGGATGCTGCCTTTTTCAAAGCCAGCTTTAGGTGCTTTCAGCAGGGCAGACATAAATACAAGCCCACCAATGGCTAAAAGCATGACATATTCGATGGTCATGCTTTACCTCTCTCCTGTTTGGAACCTTTTAATTACTTAAAGACTTCTCTATGACGTTGTCCATGCCACTACCGATTTTGTCAGTTGCGCCACCACTGCCAGTTAATTTATCTTTAATTTTTGGACCAAACAGCATCACGATACCAACGACAACAGCGACAAGTAAAATGTACTCTGTAGCCCCTTGACCGCGATTGTTTTTAACAAGATTTTTTCTTAGACGATTTCTCAATGTAGATAACGACAACATAGTATTCCCCCTATTGCTAAGAAGCTTATCGGTTGTCCCGGTAATTACTTGAGTTTACTGTAATTACAGTAAAAACAAATTAAATCCAATATTTTTACTGCCTTAACGGTAATTATTCTATTTATTACAATATTTTACTGTATTTACGGTAATTATTATTATAAATTACTGGAATGGCAGTAAATTTAGAAGAAAAAAATCTATCTACTTTAATTAAATCGAGTCGCAAGAAGGCTGGATTAAGCCAAATTGAACTTGCCGAACTGGCGGGTGTCGGAAAAACACTGATCTTTAATATTGAAAATGGCCAGACGAATGTTCATTTTGCAAACTTGCTTAAAGTACTACGAGTCCTAAATATTAAGATTTCGATTGAGACTCAGTAATGAAACGAGCAGATATATTCGTAAATGATATTAAAGCTGGTCAATTAATTGAACATACTCCCTATGAATATGAGTTTAAATACGAAGATAGCTATAAGGGCTTTCCAGTTTCACTAACTATGCCGACATCACAAAATCAGTATAAATTCACTTCATTTCCTGCATTTTTTGAAGGCCTTCTTCCCGAGGGAATACAATTAGAAGCTTTGCTAAAAGATAGAAAAATTAATCGAAATGATTTTTTTGCACAATTGATTGCATGCGGAGCCGACTGCGTTGGAGCAGTGAGCGTGGTGGGTGTTCCGTGAAAAGATGTTTATTTACATACGAGCTATTGAAAAGTAATGAAGAGAACTATTCTTTAAGAGGCTTAAAGCAACTTTCAAAAAAATTAACTCATTTGAATATTTTCCCTTACGATCAACAAGAGCAAATGGAAATAGCGCGAAGAATGGCAAAAAAAATCTCTATTCAAGGGGTTCAGCCAAAATTTAGTGTCGTATTATTAGAACGTGAACAGTCTTTTAAAGAAGTAGAAAACAATGGAAAATTCATTCTAAAACCGCAAGTTCAAGCCTATAAACAGCTTCCTGAGAATGAAGATCTAACCATGCAGTTAGTTGCTATGACTGGACTTAATGTGCCATGGCACGGTTTAATTAAATGTACTGATGACAGCTTGTCTTACGTCGTAAAAAGGTTTGATAGGACTATAAAAGAAAAAATTCCTATGGAAGACTTTTCTCAACTTATTGGTGCATCAAGAGATACAAAATATGATGTTAGCTTCGAAAAAGTTGCAGAGACCATTGAAGACCACTGTACATATCCTATAATTGAAAATTTCAAACTTTTTCAAAGAATTATTCTGGCATTTTTATTGGGAAATGAAGATTTTCATCTGAAAAATATTTCTCTTATAACCGCCGGTGATAAAGTTCAACTATCTCCTGTGTATGATTTCGTAAATTCGACTATTGCAAACCCTAACGCAGAAGAAGAAATGGCACTCAGCATTAATGGTAAAAAAAAGAATTTGAACAAAAATGATCTTTTAAAAAGCTTTGCAGAAAATATTCTTTTTTTACCTTCAGCTAAAATTGAAAAAGAAACTACACGGCTTTTGAGCTTTACTCCTTCATGGAAAAAAAAGATTGAACAATCGTTTTTAAGTGAAACTCTCAAAGAAAAGTATAAACAACTTATTGATGCAAGAGCTGCGCGGCTAAAATAGGCGTGTTATATCACTGAGCTATTTCTACTTGGACTAGACCATAGTCAAGAATCTTAATAAATCTTACTCAAGATGTCCGTACGGTTTTAAGATATCAAAGATGAAAATATCAATTAATACAGATCTTATTATTCGTGGTGAAAGTCTTCATGTACAAACTGAAGACTGGGGATCTGATCATCAGAAAATTGTCTGTCGTGTTTTTAAGAGTGGTGCAGTCATTAAAACACATGAATTAACCTATGAAAAAATCCAAAAAACTAATCAGCTCATGAATTTAAAAAATGAATCTGAAAAGCTTCATCAAGAAATGATTGATTTGGTTCACGAAGGTAAAATTTAAATGATTGAGTTTAAACACGTCTACAAAGTTTATCAAGCTGATAAACCCGTGCTTAAAAATATTAACTTAAAAATCGATCAAGGAGAATTTGTTTTTCTAACTGGTCACTCAGGAGCAGGGAAGTCAACGCTGTTCAAAATACTTTCACTTCAACAAAGATGCAGCAGCGGACAGGTTGAAGTTTTCAATCAAAACTTAAACCATTATAATTTTACAAATATTCATGAATACCGTAGAAAAATAGGTTTAGTATTTCAAGATTTCAAACTAATTACAGATCAACAAATCAAAACTCAGTTAGCACTGCCCATAGAACATCTTAAGTTATCAAACGCAAAAATGAATGAACGTATCGATGCTATTATTAGCGCCGTCAATTTACCGATTAGCGTGAAAGAAGAATTCCCTGAATCACTATCAGGCGGCGAGCAACAAAAAATTGCATTGGCCAGAGCTCTCATACATCAACCAGAACTTATATTAGCGGACGAACCCACTGGTAATCTAGATAAAGCAGCCAGTCGTTTCGTATTTGATTTGTTATCAGACTTATCCACAAAGAAAGTCACAGTTTTATTTATTACTCATGATGAAAGTTTATTGAATATTAAAAAGCATAAAGAAATTCAACTAAAAAACGGTGAAATTCAATGAGATCACTGTTTAATATATTTAACTTTTTGATGATTGTCTTTTTAATTTACACCCAATTATTGAATAAGAACTTTAATAATTTTTTAGTTAATTCTGACGATGTCAACAAAGTGAACATTTATTTAAAAACATCAACTGAAAAAAATGAAGCCGAGGCTTTAATTAGTCAGTTTAAAAAAGAATTTCAGTTTGAAAGCAAAACTATTGATAAAAATGAATCGATAAATGAATTTCAAAAAAGTTTCGGTGATTATTCAAAAAATATACTCAGTATCGTTGACATTGAAGATCTCATCCCACAGGTCATTGAACTTAATTTTAAATCAGAATCAGAAAAAAAGTTGTTTTTAGAAAGCCAGATTCGAACAAATGAATTGGTGGAAGACGTTTCAGATTTAAGTCAATGGTCACAGAAAATGATCAACATCAAGAAAGTCATTGAACGATATATTTTAGGTATTAGCTTGGGATTTTTCGGTATTATTGCTTTTATGACATTTTTCTTTATTAAAATTATTGTTCTTTACCAAAGAAAATTAATTGAAATACAATCATTATTTGGACGAAGTTATCAAAAAATATATTTCTCTCTCATTAAACAACTTTGGTTAGATTATTTGTTAGTTTTAATAGCGGCATGTGTATTTTCATGGGGAAGTTTTAGCTTATTCAGTCAAAAACTAAGTGTGCAAAAAGAAATGTATTATATTAGCGACCGCATTAGCTTCTTATCGATCGGTGAAATAAGTGTACTATTCGTTATTCTAACGGGCTTATTTTTGGTGACTTCTGTACTCGTTTTAAAACAGCAAATAAAAGACATATACGGCAATGATTAAAATCTTGATGTGTTTCATTTTTCTTGTCTCGATTAACTCTTTTGCAGCAGAAAAAGCATCACTTATTTTGATCGAGAAAGAAATTTTTTCAACACAGCAAAAAGTTGCAGATAATTTTGTTAATCTTAATTTAATCGATGAAAAAATAAAAATTCTTGAATATAAAATTCAACTAAAGAAAAAAATAATTAACCAAAGAATTTTTGCCATGGTGCAGTTAAAAAAAATTAACTGGGCTAATCCATTAGTTACCTCAGATTTATCTAAAGCGGATCGAAACCTTAATTTTTTCAAAAAAATAAGTCAGCATGAAATCGATCAAATTGTTGAATTAGATTTAGAGGCGTCAGAGCTTAAATATCAGCAAAATCAGACACATCAAATTAATTTATCTCTTAAAAAGTTATTAAAAAGCTTAGAAGATAAAGAAAAACAACTTCTCGTGTTGGAAAATCAGCAGAAAAAAAATCTTATAGCATCAGATCCACAAAACTTTATTTTCCTAAAAAAGACTTTAAATTTGCCAATCAACAGTGAAATTATTCAAAAATACGGCCTTCAGAAATCGTCTAAAAATCAATATGATGTTTTAGTCAAAGGCCTAGTTTTTTCTGGTCAACCTGAAGAGTCGGTTAAATCATTCGGTCCAGGACAAGTCATTTTTAGTGACCAAATACCCTACTGGGGAGAATCATTAATTATAAAGCACACGGGTGATTATTACTCTGTTTATGCCAACGTTAAAAATGTCAAAGTTACTGTGAACGATCAGATCGAAGTTAATCAGACTTTAGCTGAAACCAACACCAAAGACTTTTATTTTGAGCTGCGGCACGAAGACGTTGCCATCAACCCATTGAACTGGATAAGGAAAAAACATGAAGATTAACAAATACTTTTTATTTTTGGCAATGGCTGTCGTTGTAACTTTTTTTGGTCGTCCAATATTTTTATGGGCAGATGATCGTTATTCTGATTTACAAAATTTTTCTAAAATACTAAATCTGGTCCAACAATATTATGTCGAGCCCGTTGACACAAAAAAATTAGTGCAAGGTGCGATTAAGGGAATGCTCAAAGAATTGGATCCGCATACTAATTACATGGCGCCAGAAATTTTTAAAGATTTTGAATCTGAAACTGCTGGTGAATTTGGCGGTTTAGGTATAGAAATTTCAATCCAAAATAATATTTTAACGATTATCTCTCCGATTGAAGATACGCCAGCATGGAAAGCTGGTATCAAAGCTGGTGATAAAGTTGTAGCTATCGACGGGCAAACAACGAAGGGTTTCACTTTAGTTGAGGCTTCAGCTTTGCTAAAAGGAAAAAAAGGCCAGCCAGTTGTCTTGTCAATTATCAGAGATGGTCTTGATAAGCCCAAAGACATTACGATTGTCCGCGGAAATGTAAAAATTAAATCTGTTAAAGTGACTCCGCTAGATGGATCTTATTTGTATGTGAAAATCACAAGCTTTATTGAAACAACAAGTAAAGAACTAGAAGCAGCTCTTGCTGAACACAGTAAAAAACATAATGGTAAAATCGAAGGTCTATTGATTGATTTAAGAAGAAATCCAGGTGGTTTATTAGAACAGGCGATTAAAATTAGTGATTTATTTATTAATGAAGGTGTTATTGTCAGCACAGTGGCCCGTGATATTAAAAATAAAGAAGTCACTTATGCCAGTAAAAAAGCTAAATACATGAATATTCCTATTATCGTTTTAATTAATGAATATTCTGCCAGTGCTAGTGAAATTGTGGCCGGTGCCTTACAAGACAATAAAAAAGCCATCATTGTTGGCGAAAGAAGTTTTGGT
>JANOOI010000546.1:0-1510 GCA_031421235.1 Bdellovibrio sp. | reverse complement strand
CAAAGGGTCATCAACTGAGCACAATTACTATTACGAAAAATAGCTTAATTAACTATGACGATAAACGATTCATTTTAGAAGACGGTATTTCAACACTAGCACACGGACATTATAAAACACTATAAATTTAACTTTTGGACGGGTTTCAAAATTTAAAGTGTTTTTTAATTTCTTATGGAATATTAGATACTATGGATTTTTCAAAATATAGTCTTGAGCTACACAAACCAGCTATTAAAACATTTGAACGAAGACGGGTAATTTCGAACTATGCGAACGAAATTTGGGGTGCAGATATTGTTGATTTTAGTGATTATAATGAATTTAACAATGGTTATAGATATATTTTATGCGTAATTGATGTTTTTAGTAAATTTGCTTGGTGTGAGCCTTTGCGAGATAAAACAGCAACAACAATAAACAAAGCTTTTAAGGATATAATGAAATTTAGCAAAAGAAAGCCAAAATTACTCTGGACAGATAAAGGCGCAGAATTTTACAATAAAGTATTTGATGCAACTTTAAAGGCGCAAGATATAAAAATATACTCAACATATGGTGAGCATAAATCAGTTGTTGTTGAAAGATTTAATAGGACAATGAAAGAATGGATTTGGAAGCATTTTTCAAGCACATCGAACGCAAATTGGATTGATTTTTTACCAACTTTATTGAATTTTTACAACAATGAAAAAAAACATCGTAGTATCAAAATGACACCAGCTAATGCAAGCAAGAAAGAAAACCATCAAACCGTTTATAACAACTTATATCTAAAACAATATCAAAAAATAGCAAATAGTGATGCTGTTAAACCAAGGTTTAAAATTGGTAATGTGGTTCGAATATCACGAGTAAAAGATACTTTCGAAAAAGGTTTTGTTGATAATTGGAGCAAAGAGACATTTAAAATATCTACAGTACTTACTACAATTCCTATCACTTATCAAATAGTAGAAATGGATAATACGCCCATTGAAGGTAGCTATTATGAAAAAGAGTTGCTAAAAACAGAAGCACCAAATGAATTTGATATTGAGAAAATAGTTAAAACTAAAACAGTAAAGAAACAAAAACAATATCTAGTCAAATTTATTGGTTGGCCTGATAAATATAATAGATGGCTTACTGAAGAAGAATATCAATTACTTGAGAATAAATAACTTAAATTTATAATCATTTTTCCTTTTTTCTTTCTTTCGCACTTTGACTAAGCATAGGTCCCAGAAGTTTTTTTTTTTGGTTATATGGATATAGAGGATATAGAACAACGCTTGTTTGAACACCCATCATGTAGCGGGGCTCGAACATGCAACCACTACGCCTTCTGCTAGGTTCAACAAAACGTACTATTACGTGAATCGAACCCGCAACCAGCAAAAAGTAGTCGAGTGCATTAACCTTCTGGCTATTGCACCAACACAGAAAAATGGAAGCTTTTTTATTTATATATGCCCCTTTCAAATAAAAAATGTTGAAGAGCTTTCCGCGCTGTTGTTTCCAATATGGG
>JANOOI010000545.1:0-7500 GCA_031421235.1 Bdellovibrio sp. | reverse complement strand
CGCTTTTTCTGAAGCTTTCATTTGGGCCATAGCCGCTGCGTTTTTTGTACGTGTGGCTTCTAAAGATTCTTCCATTGCGCGGGCTTGCGCTGCATTTTCGTTTTCTAGCGCCTGTAATGCAGCTTCTTTTTCGTCCGCTATTAGCTGAGCCTCGTTATCAAAGGCCGATTTTTCAGCACGAATGGCTGCAGCACTTTCTTGATCAATATTTTTAAATTCTTCTTCGAAAGCATCTTCGCCTAAGTTTCCAACCTGTGCAGCTTCAACACCTTCAAAATCTAAAGCTGGGGCTTGGATATCTTCTAATGTTTCAGGAACACCAGCTTGTGACGGAGCATACGTGGCTTTTTCAGCGACTCCGCCTGATGTAGTCGTTTTTAATGTGGCCATTTCAGATTTTGAAACAACTGATTTTTTTACGGGACCAGAAATGACTTCAGCATCTTTAGCTAACAAGGGCGCCGACGGTGCTGGGGCCGAAACCTTTTTAGCTCCGCGGGTTGGTTTGACTTTATCACCTTTAGATTCTGCAATTTGAAGAGGCCTAGCGGGCATCGGCGGAATAATGATTGGTTTTTCTGTTAGTTTTTCTATGGCTTCAAATTCAATAATGATAGGTTCGTTTATTTTTTGTAAAGCTGGGACAGTTACAAACAGCGCCCCGATAAAAAGACAAGAATGGATAAATACAGAAAGGCCAAAATATTTAGAAGAGCTTTCGTTTTGGCGAACAAACGAATCATCAAAATAGTAATCATATGTGTGTGACATAACCGACCCCTTTAACTTTTAATAAAATAGTCCATAAGTAATCTATTCAAGTTATACGCCAGTTTGTATTGATCTATAGACGTTTAAACGTGGCTACAGGCCATTTTTAGACTGGCCGCAGGCATTTTTTTCAGGGGTGTCTAGAACATGGTTAGGGGGTATATTTATTCCTGTCAAAACTGCGAACAGTTTATTTTTCTAACAATATAATAGATAGTGGTGAAAGATAAATACAGATCGATTAATTTTTTGCGGGGGCAAATATGAATTATAAAATAATCACGCTGGTAGTATTAACGTTACCGACAAGCCTTTTGGCTCAAGTAATCAATGATGATCTAGTTGAAAATTTATCGTGTCAGAATTTATCGTCACAGACAATTTACCAAAGTATTAAAGCCGATGCTTTTTCAGCTGATAAACACACTCAAAAAGAAAATTGGCCAACCGGTGTGATTGCTAATTGCTGGAGCTTAGCCCGCACGCAAAGACTTCATTTTTATTTAAGCCGTACAAGTTTATTAGATGAAACAACAGCAACTAAAAAAAGTGAAGACATCTTAAATATGATTCGTGGATCAATTCCTGATCAGGTTAACCAACCGATGACAGGGACTAAAGAAATAGAAAACAAATTAAAAAAATTATCTGTGTATGAGCTTACGGATATAAAATACATTGAAAACCTGCAAGCTAAAAGCAAAATGAGCACAGGTTCAATAAAAGATCGACATTTCACGAAAGAAATTGAAACTTACCAAGTGCGACGTT
The DNA here is from genome assembly GCA_031421235.1 of Bdellovibrio sp. GTDB lineage: Bacteria > Bdellovibrionota > Bdellovibrionia > Bdellovibrionales > Bdellovibrionaceae > Pseudobdellovibrio. Next base: position 5,958 of record JANOOI010000545.1, on the reverse strand, counting down.
TTAATAACCCTGCTAATTTAAGTAAGTACGTTTTAAGTGCTTCGCCATCACCAGCTGAAAATGAAAAACTATTTAATCAAATAGCTCAAAACCTTGATCAGAAAAAATTAACACTTATTAACATGCGCGCGTTCAAAACCAGCCAACATGTGATTGTTGCTAAAAGTTATAAAAAAGATGAACTAGGTAATTACCAAATTGATGTTTATGATTCAAATTATCCAACAGCTATTCAGAAGCTTGTTTACGTCGTGTCACAAAAAATGTTTATTTCCCCAAACACAATGGGTAGCTTTTTCCGCGAACGAAACATGGCAGCAGATTCACCGTTAGCCATATTCATCGTTGATGAAGAAGACCGTGATTTGATCGAAAAAGCGTTATTAAGTTATTATCAAAAGGTTTGTGCGGGGTAGTTAATCGTCTAAAAGCTATACAATCTGACACTTTTGTCAGGATTCGACTCTTTTTCTAATTAACGCTGTCCTATAAATTCTTCTTAACAAACGTTATGAAAATAACAAATTAACTAAGGAGAATTTTATGAAAAAAATTATATTGGCGATTACAATTAGTTTGTCATCGTTAGCGTCTTTTGCCAAAACTACCACGGTCCCGTTCAATAAAATCAATTTTGAAAATAAAGCTATATCGTGCAGTCTAGGTGACGACAGGAATGATCGAACTGAATTGTATCTAGAATTTAAAGAAAGCTCTTTCGGTTGGCTTTATCAAGAAAAAAGAACTTTTTCTTGTACTGGTGAAAGATGTCGCGAGGAACATAACGTTGTAGATGCAAAATGTGATAGATGGGAATATGATGAAGACCAAGCATATTTAGAATGTAATATGAATGGACAGTTCACAGTTTTAGATATCGATTTGGCAACTGCAGTACTGAACGACCGCGTCGGATCTAAAATAAAAATGAAAGCAAGGTTGACTGAGAAACGCAAAACCTTGAGTGATGTTACTCACCAGGCCGAATGTCAAATAGATCTGTAATAAATTAGAATCTTTTATCCAGCTTTTATTTTAATTATATCTGAAACTTTAAGTGATGATTTAGTTAAAATAAAGGCTTCTTGCAGGCCTAGTGATTTACTGATTTGCGAACTAGACCGTCTGACAGCAGTGCGAAGTCTTTCAAGGGAATATTCATCAACACTGATTTGGAAGCAATATTCAATAGCTTCATCGACAGATATTTCGCTTTTGTGGCTGAATAAATTTATAAGTGAATGTGTAAACGAATTACTTTTAATTGATAACGATCCAAGGTTTGATTTTAATTCTAAAGACCTTTCATTAAAATAAATAACTTGTGCATTTAGGTTTTCATCAAGTTTTAACTTAGCTAAAATAATTTTCTTATTTTTTGGGTTTAAATTTTGAACCAACAACATTAGTTTTGTATATGCTAAGTCAGATTTATTTTTTTGATGAGCATAGATTAGACTAAGAATTCTAACAGAAGAAGGTATGCTTAGGCCCTCGGATATTGATATATCAACATCTTTGTTTAATGTTATATCAAAAATGGCTTTTTCAAAAGGGTCACAATCAAAATAGTCTATTTGTTTGAGATAGCTAGAAAAGCAAGAAGTGGGCTCATTTTTTAAATGAAATTCAAAAATTAAATCCATAGTAAATAACCTGTAATCTGATTTTTTAAGTTTCAAGTTCTTAATCGATGATTCATATCGTGTGAAGGCTTGGTTTAAACCATAGATTTGACATTCTGACAGCATCAACGCGTGCTCGCGCTCGATAGTATAATTAATATTATCAGATTTGTAAGCATCAACTTCAAAATAATCTTTTTGTAAATCTTTTGACAAATTCCATTGATGTTTTAAACGTAATTTTTGAACAGTTAGTTTTTTTAAATGTACTAGATCAGCAGCATCGATTTGATCGTCAGTCATTTTTTTAAATGGTCGATTGTAAAATTCTAAAGCTTCAGTGAACTGACCACATTCTTCAAGCAATTTGCCGTAACCTAAACAGGTTAGAATGTGTTGTCGCGGACTTAATTGTGATTCTGCTTTTTTGAACTCTTTCTCAATAACCAAGGATGTCTTTTTAAAGTTGTCATAATCATTCAACATATAATAGCAGGAAGCGACCTCAACAAGGTTTAGTGTGTTGAATCCATAGTTTTTCTGGGATTCTTTAAGAACGACTAAAGCATTCAAAAACTGATCCTGACGGATCATTTTTAAGGCTTCAATATGGGCTTCTTGACGGGGATGCATAGTTAGTCCATCCATTCTGAATAGTTTTCGACATTAATCTTATAATTTTTGAAGTGATCTGTTTTTTTATCCAGAATTGATTGTTTAGTTTTATTGTTTAGTTTAAACATGAGATCATTAATTTTTGCCGGTGAGTGCTCGGCCGAGTCCCCAACATCATCTGAACTGCCTCCGCCAACACGCGGGCGTGGTCCACTTGTTAGGATCAATCGACTTTCATGCGTATAGTTAGGATAACTTAAAAAGTCACATAAACTTGCAGATGATTTATTATTTTCAATAGTTGTTGATAACAATATATTAATAACTTTATCAAAATTTTCTGGTAGTTGATTTAAATTTTGACTGCATTTATTTAAGACTGTGTATGCGAAATAAACATCATCAGGCTGTAAATTCGAAGCTATATCTAGCACAGGCTGTAGAATACTTTTAATTTTTTCCCTGCAACTATAGCCTATTTTCGAAATGTTCACTTGAGGATTCATTTCAGACATAATTTTATTTTCTAGTTCGAACGAACGGATAGCCCTAAATGCATTTTTAATATAAGGGTTGTTAACAGCTGACTGTATTTCACAGTCATGAAAGTTAGATTTTTTGCCTTTTTTGCCTTCAAGCAATTTAGTAAGCATGACTTCTGTTGTATCACTTTTTATATTCAATTCATGTATTATAAGCTTTGTTAAGTGATTATAAAAAGCATCTGAATTCAAATTTTTATATTTTATAGCGTCTATATAAAAGTACGTTTCATTTTTATGAGTTGTCCAACTATCTAAACTAAAATGATCCTCAGTTGCCACAAGGTAATATTTTTGCGGTTGCGATGAAACTTTTTTATTTGAATCGAATGGTTGGCATACCGCAGAAATCTTTATTGCAACATCGCTAGAAATTCCGAAATAGTTTGTTATTGATTGGACGGATCCGTCAGTGCGCTGTTGGCAAATTTTCTCTCCAGTTTTTGTCTTTAAAATATCAATATAAATTGAATCAATTTTTTTCTGAAGAGATGAGTGTAAGTCCATACGAAACACCTGAATAGATCTGGGTAAAATATCATGATGCGATCTTGAGTCTGATGTTGCATTCGGAGTGAATAATGAGTCAGAGTAATCTTTGTTCTCTGTCGGGTTATAAGATTCGTCACGCAAGCTGAGATGTAACATGTAGCCATATTCATCAAAATCGATTTCGGCATCGTTAGCATAAGCGCCTTGAAAAAAGATGAAAATACAAAAAAATAGAGTTTTATTCATACTCATCATGTTGCAGCACCTGTGCCATCAGTTTAGGATCACCAGTTCAATTACAAACTAGATCACTGTCAAACTTGTAGACGAATGTTTGTCCGGACTTGTCCGTTATCATAATGAGACATTCAGTTTAACTTAGCCTTATAGGAATGTTTAACAAAATAACAAATTAACTTAGGAGAATTTTATGAATAAAACACTTTTAACAATTATAATGTTCACAGGACTAATTACTCAGTCTAAAGAGTTAGACAAAGTAAACATTATAGATCTTTTAGATGAAGAATATACATTTGTAAATTGCACATTGACCAACGGTCAAAAAATGCAAGCTACTGGGGCATTAGTTTCAGTAGGGGATATAATTTTATCTAAAGAGCCGTCTACTGCCTATATATCTGCGACAGCAGAGTTTATTGAATATAAATATGGACGGGAAATTTTGATTACAGTTTATAAACAATTTTCTGGTCGTGAAGGCTACCAAGGAATTCAAGTTAAGTATTTGAATGGGTCACAACAAAATAAAAATATGCAATGTATCGAAAAAAACCAAAACTAAGGAGAACTTATGAAAAAAACAATATTGATTTTAGCCATGATATTAGTGAATACAAACGCTTTTGGCTTTGATATTTCACAAATAAATAACAATCCAAAAAATGCAAATACTGTAGTATCAAATTCAGAGCAAATTACTAGCACATACTTAAAAAGACTTAGTCTTGACGAAAGCGGTAGTCATAGAAAATTTAACTTTCAATTTAGTGGTACGACTGAAGAGTGGACAAGTTTTATTGGTACAAATTTATTTGGCTTAAAACAACTTGCTAAATTAACAACCGCTAATTCGAACATGAACAGAATTATCAATTCGAAAATATTTAGTGGATCACTTTGTGAATATAAGTTAAAAAATTATGAATCTATAAGTGACACCACAAACAGTTATATTTTGATTAATACATTAGACTGTAAAAATGTAGATATTTGTGAAGGCACTGGTAGTTGCGCACTTCAAATGACATATTGCAAAATATCTGGTGAAGTTATTTGTAATAAAAATCCAGAGACCAAACACTTGTCTAACGAAGAAATTTTAAAAAGTTTGCTTAGAAATATGTAAGACTAATTACACACTGGAAAACAGCATATGCAATACTGTTTTCCAGTGGTGAATTTCAATTTTTTCGGCTGTAATTCGACTTTCTTTTTCAAGACAAGCTACAATAAATTTTTTAGCCTTCAGATCATCAGATAGCTTAAGATTGTAGCCAAAGTCAGCTGCATTTATTTTTGATGATGATTTAATTTCAATAGACCATATTTTTTTATCAGAAAATTGCACTATTAGATCAATTTCGACACCATCTTTAGTATTCGAATAATAAAATTTGTAATTTTTACGATAATAATCATTTAAACGAATACATTCTAAAATAAAAAAATGCTCAAAGTTATTTCCGTAGGCATAGGTTTGAGGGACAACTTTTGAATCTAAAGAGTTTTCTAAAGCTCTTTTCACACCAATATCAAAAAAATAAAACTTAGCTTTTGCTGATTGAATTTTTCGAGCTGACGTATGGTAAGGTTCTAAAAAAAACCCCAATAAAGTATCAGTCAAAATTTCAAAATATCTAATAATGGCACTTGTGTCAGTTTGTGATTCTCGACCTATTTTAGCAGCATTTATAATTTTACCATTATGTTGAGCAGCGACGTCTAAGAATCGGACAAAAGGGTCTAATTGTCTGATGATTTGCTCTTCTTTTATTTCTTCGCGTAAATAGGTTGTTATATACGATTTTAAAATTTCTTTTTTAGTTAATTCGTCGCTTGAGTTTACTATATAAGGAAGGCTTCCAAAGTTTAAAGTATGATTAAGGTCAAATTGATCGGCTAGCTCGTAACATGTTAGTGGGTGCAGGTAATTCATAAGAGCACGACCAGCTAGTAAATTAGCACTTACTTTTTTAAGTTTACGCGCACTAGAACCTGTTAAAGCGAATTTAATTTTTTTTTCTTCAATTAACTTGTGAACAGTATTTAATGTTTGTGGTGACCTTTGAACTTCATCAATAACAACCCAATCAGGCTTTTTTGTAAGTGCATTTATTTTTTCTTCTAGCCAGTTCGGATTTTTTAAGCTGTCAGTGTATATTTGATTATCTAGTAAATTGACCCAATAAACGCTATCTGTATCTTTAAAAAGATTATTTAACAGGGTAGTTTTACCTACACCGCGGGCCCCAAAAACAAAAAAACTGTTAGATTTCAATGGTTTAGATAATCTGTAGTACATATACTATAATTTTACGCTATTTATAGCATATGCACAATACCTATGTGGTCAAATCTACCGTAAAAATGACCGCGTGTGCATCAAATTTACTGAATTACTAAGCCTGATCGACTAAACCTTCAGGCATAATGCCTTTACG
>JANOOI010000544.1:0-3194 GCA_031421235.1 Bdellovibrio sp. | reverse complement strand
ATAAGACTTCAGAAGCTCTTCTCGGATATGTTGGTGATCGCGGAATGTCAGTTTCGGATCTTTCTTTAAAATATCAAAAGCCGCTTCGCGGGCTAGAACTAATAATTCAAAATCTCGGACTAAGTTTGCTAGCTTAAAACCCGCAAGGCCTGATTGTTTGGCCCCCATAAATTCACCGGGGCCGCGAATTTCTAAATCATATTCGGCAATTTTGAAACCATCATTGGTTTTTTCCATAAATTGCACACGGTCCCTTGTTTCTTGGCTGACAGCGTAGCCCATAATCATCACGCAAAATGATTTGTGTTCACCACGCCCGACACGGCCACGCAATTGATGTAATTGTGATAACCCGAAACGTTCAGCATGTTCGATAATCATGAGATTCGCGTTCTCGACGTCGACGCCAACTTCGATCACTGTGGTGGAAACCAAAACATCAATTTCATGTTTTCGAAATTGATCCATGATTTCATCTTTTTCGATGGGTTTCATTTTACCGTGAAGTAGCCCAAATTTAACTTTTGGAAATTGATTTTTTAATTTTTCAAATTCATCAGTGGCATTTTTTAAATCTATTTTTTCACTTTCTTCTACCAACGGATAAACAATGTAACACTGCCTTCTTTTTTCAACTTGTTCATTCATGAAATTAAATGCCTGCTGCCGTTTGGAATCAGTAATCACGCGCGTTTGAATAGGCATTCTGCCAATTGGCATTTCATTAATTAACGATACATCTAAATCACCATACACGGTCATCGCTAATGTTCGTGGGATGGGTGTGGCTGTCATTACTAAAAAGTGTGGTATTTTTTCGCCTTTGGCTTTTAAATAGCCCCTTTGCGCCACGCCAAAGCGATGTTGTTCATCGATAATGACTAAAGCTAATTTTTTAAATTGCACCCAGTCTTCTATAAGCGCATGCGTACCAATTAAAAAATCAATTTCACCTTGAATTAATTTTTCAAGTAAATCTTTACGGTCTTTGGTTTTTGTTTTTCCGGATAGCATTCCTGTTCTTAAACCTAAGGGTTCAAGTCTTTGAATGGCATTTTTATAATGCTGTTCAGCCAAAATTTCAGTCGGAGCCATCAGACAAGTTTGATATCCGCTTTCAAAAGCATGCACTGCTGCTAAAAAACTGACTAAGGTTTTACCTGATCCCACATCACCTTGCACAAGCCTGTTCATAGGCTTTCCAGAGGCTAAATCTTTTTGAATTTCAGTAAATGATTTTTTTTGTGAATTGGTTAATTTAAAGGGTAACGATTTTTCAAGCTTGTCAGATAAAATATTTTGGTTTTCAATGAGAAAACCTTTTTCATTTTTAAGTCCCGTTTTTTTAGACGCTAAATAAAGTTCTAACCAAAAAAATTCTTCAAAAATAATACGTCTGTGGGCCGGTGTTTTTAAATCATTAAATAGCTGGGCATCGACCACATCAGGTTTATGTAATTCAAGGATGGCCTTTTTATTGGGAATTAAAGTATATTTTTCTCTTAAAGTGTTTGGAAATTTTTCCTCGGGCCAGTCTTTAAGTTGCACTAAAGCCGATTGCACTAATTTATCCATTTTAGTAGTGCTCAGGCCTTCGATTTCTACATAAATTGGAATCAGCTGATCGGACATGTCCTCGTCGGGTTCGATATCTTTTAAATCGGGGTGATGAAATTCAAGTTTTCCACGGTAATTAGTAATTTTACCGATCACCCGAATTTCTTGTTGTGGTTTAAATCTTTCAAAATAACCTTTGTACGGTGTGCGAAAAAATTTGCAACGTATCTGACCGGAATTATCTTTGATCAACAAGTCATAAATTTTTCTTGAAGATTTCCCCATGGCGTAAGATGAAACGCTAGCCACATAAGCCTTTAGGCTAACCACGTCGTTTTCTTTAAGCGAAGCTATATTTCTGGCCGCTCTACGATCTTCGTAAGCCCTTGGGTAGTTATTCAATAAATCTTTAACTGTAGATATCCCATTTCGAGACAACAGTGACCCAAGCTTTGGGCCAACTCCTTTTAAATATTGAATATCAGTGTCTAAATTTAATGCCATAACCAATTAAACTGTGGTTCAGGATAAAACTTTTGTCAAAGAATGCCGAAAAGAAAGTATGAGTTTACCCACTAATTCCGTAGGCTATTTCCGTATCCGGCTGTCGACTGTTCGTCCAAACGAAGAGCTACCGTTTGATATTTTTATCCATGTGGATCAAAAAATGATTCAGTACATAAAACAAGGTGATAAACTTAAATCTGAAAAAATAATTTTACTTCATGAAAAAGACACGGGCGAATCGTTTTTTGTTGATAACAAAGACAAAGACACTTATCGCAATTACGTCAAAGCCTCGATGAATTCAAGCACAATGAGTAATCTGGAAAAAGCCAATATCTTACGTGAAAGTTCGATTGCTATTTTAGAAGATTTATTTGAAAACCCTGATGTGGGTCAAGCCATCGAAGACACCCGCCCTGTCATAGCCGATTTATTAACGTTCATGGAAAATGCTCCGGAATCAATCGGAAATTTAATTAGTTTATCAGGTCATGATTTTTACACTTATAATCATTCGTTTGATGTCAGTATTTATTCTTTAGGATTAGGCCAAGCCTTAGGTTTTGATAAAGCCACAATGGAAGAATTAGGTTTAGGGTCACTGTTTCACGATGTCGGTAAACGCATGGTTTCTTTAGATATACTTTGTAAACGTGGACCACTAGACGATGCCGAATGGACGCAAATGCGTATGCATCCACAATATGGTTTGAAAATTTTAAATGAACATTACAATATCTCTGAAGGCATCAAAGCCGCTTGTTATGAACATCATGAATCATGGGGTGGCGGCGGATATCCTCAGGATATTGCAGCCCAAGAAATTCACCCGTTTGCACGAATCGTGGCCCTAACAGATACTTACGATGCAATGACAACACAGCGTTCTTACAACGTACCGATGCGTCCTGTGGATGCGTTAAATATGATGAAAGAAAAATTAAAGCATAAATATGACCCTGACATGCTGAAAGCTATGTATTCAGTGCTTTTTAAATTAGACGCCGCGTAATATTATGTCTTTTTAAACTTAATTTGATTCAAACTATATTGACACTCTGTCAGGGACTCCATAGCGTTAAATGTGAGCAATACAAAAAGCCACACGTTTAACGAACAAGGAGTTCTTA
>JANOOI010000543.1:0-5426 GCA_031421235.1 Bdellovibrio sp. | reverse complement strand
GTTTTTCTTACAAAAACAATGCACCCTTAGATTTACGCATGAATCCTGAATGCGGCATCACAGCTGCTGAGGCCATCACAAAATTAACAGCCAGCGAACTTTCACAAATATTACGGGAAAACTCAGATGAAATGCGTTCTGATGTCATTGCGAAAGCATTGGTTTTAGCAAAACCAAAAACAACTTTTGAAATGACTGAAGTTTTACAAAAGACCATTTCAGGGTTTTCTAAAAAAGTTCAAGAAGAACAAGGTGATTTACCTATCCGAAGAACTTTTCAAGCTTTACGTATTTATATAAATCAAGAATTTACAGCTTTAGATCAGTTTCTAAATGATTTGCCAAGTCTTCTTAAGCCCAATGGGCGTGTTGCAATTCTAACGTTTCATTCCGGTGAAGATCGTCGGGTTAAAAAATCTTTTCAGCATTTTCATCGAAATCATATTTACAAATCGATTGCTGATGAATTTATTCGCCCAAGCTTCGAAGAACAACGAAACAACACCCGTTCCAAATCAGCTAAATTACGATGGGCTAAAATTTAGCTATTGGTTTTTTTGGACTAAAAATGATTTTAAATTGGCTTTTTCCTGCGGGCGCTCGAAATCCATTGATGGCAGTATGCAGTTAATTTCTAGGTCTTTAAGTTTTAGTTTATTTTGAACTTTTTCAAAAGCTTCTTTCAGGTCATTAATATAAAAATCTTCATACTGGGTCGAAAATAAAAGTTGTCCATTTTGATTTAATGATTTTAAGCAAAGTTCTAATAAATTTTCTAAATCTTTCTCTATTTTAAACAGGCCTTTTTCACGTCGAAAAAATGATGGCGCTTCACAAATAATCAGGTCATAAGACGTTTTCTTCTGCAAACACTGTTCTAAATAAGTCAGACTATCACGACATAAAAATTTAGTACTTTCTGAAAGAAGATGATTTTCTTCAAATAATATTTTACTACGATTTAAAAAGCTTTTTTGCATTTCCACTAAGGTCACAGAACTGGCTTTGTCTTCAGCTGATGCCAAAGCCATTATTCCAGTATTAGAAAATAAATTTAAGACAGATTTATTTTCTGAATTTTTTGAAATCCAATAACTTTGCAGACGTTGATTTAATTTTAATCCAGCTTCATTGATTGCTTGATTTTCACCGGCTGAAATCAACTGTTCCTTATTATTGTAAATCAAAAGAATCGGTTTTTTAATAGTATCAGAAAAATATTTAATTTTTTCGATATCTTGCTTGGTGAGTAAATCTTTAGACCAATTTAAAATACAATTATCACCAAACTGATCTAAAGTATAACCTGGATCGTAAGACCGGTTTAAGTTATGAACTAATCGGTAGCTGTGTGCTGAATTACTTCCGAACAGTCTTTGTCTGCGGTCATATTCAAAAAATAACTTTGCCAAAAAAATATCGTTTAATAAATCTAAATTTTCAAAATAACTTGGCAACTTAGATGCAATCTTAACATTGTTAGGAAAATCCATCAGCTGATTATGTAGACATAAAAAAGGATACTGCTTACCATTATACTTTTCATCACCCAACAAAGGTAAACCAGCCACTTCAGCGTGAATACGAATTTGGTGATTGCGACCCGTGTGAGGGTAAGCTTTCCACAAATAAAAATGATTTGATTTTTTAACAAATTGAAAATCTGTACTGGCTTCTAATTCCCGACCTTTATGTAAAATTGTTTTATCAATATGGTGGCTTTCAGCTAATGATGCCTTATCTGTCACAAACCAATACGTTTTTTTCACCAGACGATTAAAGAAAAATTCTGCGTATTTTTTTGCGGATTCTACAGATTTTCCAAAGATCATTACCCCGGTCGTTGTTTGATCAAGACGATGAATAATATGTAATTTATGGCCACGGTTTTTTTCATAGATTTCAATTAAACCATCTTCAACGAATGTTGAATGTTCAATTTTTGAATCGTTGGTGTGCGCATTAAAACCATAGGGCTTGTCGATTGCGATGATATCCCTATCTTCAAAAAGTACTAATAATAATGGGTCGTGTAATCTTAAGAAATTCATTGAATTTTGAGTATGAACTTGATCTTTTAAAATGGAAATAAAATTGATGTGATTATTCTTTTTTCACACTTAAAAGCTTAAATCCAATCTGCTAAAGTTAAACAGGTCATGTTTTTAGCTGCACGAGCTTTTTCGCAGCTCTTATTTCTGATTCCGTTCTCAAAACTAGGCTGAAACAGCCTACATGGACTGGGTCTGTTATCATAAATCTGACAATGAACTTGCTTTCCAATCAGACCAGTTAAAGACCCACAGCGTGGGTCTTTCTGATCTGTGCCGATCATTGCAGATAAGTGCGGTGAAATTTTCACCGTCAATTCTTCGGGTACAGCATGACTTTCAGTTAAAATTTCTGACCAATGAAATGAAACACGAAAGTACGCACAGCAGGCTCCACAATTTTGACAGGGGTGATTGATCATAGCGTAGCATAGGCTGCATAGAACTGAACCTATAGCTAATTAATTTTTAATCAAAACACTTTCAGACAATAATTTTTGGCCGGACAACCCAGGAAGCTCTGTAGCGTTTCTTTTGACTAAAACATCAAAATGCAGCAAGGCTTGCTCTTTTCTTTTTTTGTCAGTGCCATCTAGCCCGTCTGCTAAAGCGCGCCATTCACTTGATGTCAGCAAATGCTCTTGCAGTGACTTTGTAAACAAATCAGCCCACGTCGGCTGACTAAATGTAAAATTTAAAGACAGCGAATCTTCATGTGTTGTGGTCGCATGCCAATAACCACGAGGCACAAACAACACACTGCCCACTGTCATTTCAACTTCATAACTATCTTCTGGTGGCTCATCGATCAGTAGATCGTGACATTGCTTTTCTAAAGCCGCAGGCATCACATACGATCCGACTGTAAAGCGTTCTGTCGGGTCAGTCACAGATCTATTGGGTGCTAACGTCCATTGCTTTGAACCTTGTATTTGAATAATGAAATTGGCGTTGGCATCGAAATGCATTCGTGTACCGCCACCAGCTGGTGTTGCGTAAGCAATTGATCTAGCCCGACATAAATCATGATCAGGCCCAGATATAAGGCCTAAATCATGCTTGATCTGTAGTAAGGATTTAGCAATGTAAGTGTCTTGATGTTGCATGCTATCAAAAACCAAAGTCATATTATTACGGTAAGCTTTCAGTGCGTCTTTTGGATCAATCAAAATTGAACTGTATTCATCGTCAAAATCTGGTAGACATGCCCTGACTTTATCAAACCTTGCATCGACTAGATTTTCTAAACTTTGAAGCTGTTTAAGTTGGAAGACATCGTGAAGTTTACCTGTCACGGCAGAAATAAATAATGGAGTTCGGGGCCAGTGTTTTTGGAAAAATTCTTCAACAGACAATGGCGAGATAAGATCTTTAAGACTCAGTATTTGCATAGAATTCAATGACAGCAGTTTTAAAAACCACTGTCATCAAATTTTAGATAATACTTAGAACTAAGCTTTAGCAGGAGTGGCAGAAGCTTTAGGTTTATTTTTAGCAGCTTTTTCTTCAGGACTCATGCCCCAAGGAGAACTTTTAGGACCGCTTTTGTTGTTACCACCACCAGCACCACGACGAGGCCCGCCGCGAGAATCAGTTTTTTCTGCAGGAGCTGCTACTTTAGCATTGAAAATTTCAACAGAATAATAAACGTCTTCAATTTGTTGGTAATTAGGAGCAGCTGTTTCACCTTCAGCAAATGAAGCCACTAAAATACGACGAACAGATTCTTTACCAGCAAAAAGATCAGCAGCTGCTAAAGCATATTTGATTTTATCACCTTCGTATTTAAAAGTCTCACCAATGGCTGTAGAAATTTCTTCAGCTGTTTTACCTTCAGCAACTAATGCTATTTTAGCGTTTAATACTTTTTGTAAAGTCATTGGTTGGAATTCAGTGATTGATTTCATAAGAGACCTTCTTTTTTAAGAGAGTTATAGTTGTTGGAAGCGACTAAGCTAACAAAAGCCCACTTTAAACACAAGAAGTTAAACCGAAAAATACACTAATTACTAGGCACAAGCACACAGCCCATTTTATCGCCTTTGAACTTATAAACGGCTTTAGGGCCCGGGGCCACATCAATAGTTGATGTCACAGATTTATCCCCGTAGTTAATACCCACGCTAAAAATAGCTGGCTGTACAAGGCTTAAATTTTTGCAATAATCTTCAGCCTGATTCATTACAAATAAGCACTGACAAGTATGCTGAGCCCGATAATTAAGCCCTAAGAGTGCTATAGGGGTCTGATAAAGAATCTGCGTAACATTCAAATCAACAGAAACTGCATTTTCAGTTAAATTTTTATTTTCTAATGCTTTAACAATTTCTGAAACCATTTGAACGATCGGAAAGCCATTGGTTTGATTATTTCCCATACGAACAATCACAACATTCATTGATGGAATCACAACTAAAAATTGCCCCCAGTGACCGTTGGCATAAATAGCATCAGGAATTTTATATTTTTTTTGTAGTTCAGAATTCAGTTTCCACCAGCTTCTAGCCGAAGTAAAAGCACGGGTTTTATTATTAAGATTTGAACCAAAAGTTTCAGGTTCCGACAAAGTATATTTATACCACTCTTCAGAAAATAGCCGCTGACCGTTGATGACTCCGCGATTTAAATAAAGTTCTCCTATTTTGGCCAAATCTCTTGGCTTAATAAAAATTCCCGACCCTCCGTAAAAATTCCCGGACACATCACGCAAAAAAGTCACATCTGTTAAACCCAGCGGATTAAACAAATAATCCCAGGGAAACGTGTTTATTTTTTTTTCATCAACGACAGCGCTGGCTAGGCTCATTAAAAAATGAGAATCCCCTGTTGAATAATTCCAACGCTTACGACCTTCTAACACACTGGTATGACTTAAAACAAATTCTGTGGAATCAATGAGGCCGTCTCCGTAAAGCATTTGCGCTACAGAGGATTTTGCGGGATCACCGGCTTGATTTTCGTATTGCTCTTTCCAGTCAAGACCTGATGACCAAGACAAAAAATCATTTGGCGTCAAATCACAATGATTATATTTTTCGGCAATTTTCACATAATCACAAATAGAAGTTTGAATATTTAATTTATTTTTGTAAACAATGGCACCTATAATTGCACTTGAAATGCTTTTAGAAACTGACCACGTAATGTGTTTTTTGTTTTCATCATAACCGTTCGCATATTTTTCAAAAACACGTTTATTGTTTTTATAAATTAATAAACTGTTGGTATTTGATGTTTCACTAAAACCTATTTTTTCAACAGTTGAAAAATCGTAGGCCCAAAGATTAAATGAAATTGATAAAATAATATAAAACGTCAATGTACGCATAGTGCCGCCTTTCTGTGGATAGCTTACTAATTAGCGCAGAAGCTAAA
>JANOOI010000542.1:0-4407 GCA_031421235.1 Bdellovibrio sp. | reverse complement strand
GTTTGGCCTGAATGGCTATAAAATACGCACAGCCCATTTAGAAAGCTTGCATCCGCACAATGCTGTTAGCCAAGTCGCTAAAAACTACGTTAATCAACCCAATTAGCTGCACGTTTAAGATATAGATATTAGACTTGCAATTGATAATCACTATCAGTATCAATAGTCATGCTTAATACAGATAAAAACATACAAATTACTTTACCTATTCATCAGACCTCAGAAACAATCAAAAAAAACGAGCGCTTTCAAATCGATGATTTTAAAAAAATGATTCGTTCGATGGGTCTTAAAATTACAGATCAAAGATTACTGATTATGCAGTGTTTGCACGACGGAGATAAAAAATCTGGGGATCGTCATGTCACAGCACAAGAATTATATGAAAAAGTCAGCGTTAAAGATTCTTCAGTAGGGTTTGCAACAGTGTATCGTTTTTTACGAGATCTTGCAGCGCATGAATTGGTCACTGAAGTGCGTATGGGCGGGCAGGCCTCACGTTATGAATTAACACCTAAAGAGCATCATGATCATTTGACGTGCACGAAGTGCGGGAAAATTTGTGAATTCGAGAATCAAAAAATCGAAGATTTGCAAGCTGAAGTCGCAAGGCACTATGGTTTTCAGTTAACCGGTCACGTATTAGAACTTTTTGGTATTTGCCCGAATTGTCAAAAATCGTAATGTGATGAACATCATAATTAATTTGTCATCAACTTACAGTCACGCATTGCCGAAATCTTTATAAACTGAAATAATCCCCTCATGGACATAGTTATTAAAGGCGCCAAAGAGCATAATCTTAAAGATGTTTCGGTCACCATTCCCAGAAATAAAATCACAGTTTTTACTGGTCTTTCTGGATCAGGAAAGTCATCTTTAGCTTTTGATACTATTTATGCCGAAGGCCAACGTCGTTATGTCGAAAGCTTGTCAGCTTACGCTAGAAATTTTTTAGAACAACTTAAAAAACCTGATGTAGATTCGATCACGGGATTGTCGCCGGCCATAGCCATTGATCAAAAATCGGTGGGTTTAAATCCACGATCCACTGTGGGTACAATTACAGAAATTTATGACTACTTAAGACTACTTTATGCCAAAGTTGGAATTCCTGAATGTCCGACACATCATATTCCTGTTGCTGCGCAGTCGCCGCAACAGATCGTTGATGATATTTTAAAAAAATCTGTGGGAACTAAATTTTATATTTTAGCGCCCATGGCCCAAGGTAAAAAAGGTGAATTTTACGCTGAATTTCAAAAATGGCTTAAAAAAGGTTTTGTTAAAGCCAAGATCGACGGGCAATTTCTTGAATTAAGCCAAGCGCAAAAATTAGCAAAAACAAAAACTCATGATATAGATCTGGTTGTAGACCAGCTGGTTTTAAAAGATAATATCAAACATCGCCTCAGTGAAAGCGTGAACACGGCTTTGTCTCTTGCGCAAGGACGTCTTGTTCTTGAATTAACAAACGGAACCCGAATTAATTATTCAATGCATTTGGCTTGTCCAGAATGTGGCTTTAGTTTTCCTGAACTTGAGCCAAGACTTTTTAGTTTTAACAATCCACGCGGGGCGTGCGGGTCTTGTCACGGGCTAGGAACTTTAGATCTGGTTGAAGAAGAACAATTTACGGATTCTGAAGTCGGCGGAAAAAAGCTAGAGAAAGTTAAATACACTTACAAAGGAAAAAAAGCATCTGATGAAGATGAATCAGACGATGAAGAAATGGTTTTGTCAGAATGCCCTACGTGCCAAGGCAGTCGTTTAAAACAAGAAAGTCTAAACATCAAAGTAGCTAACAAAAACATTGCAGAGCTTTCAAAACTTTCGATTACGGAATTAAATATTTTTTTCAAAAAAACAAAGTGGTCTGATAAAAATAAATTTATAGCAGATAAAATTGTTAAACAAATCACTGATCGTTTGAACTTTTTAGAACGGGTTGGCACATCGTACTTATCGCTATCGCGCCAAGCTAGAACGCTTTCAGGCGGCGAAGCCCAGCGAATTAGGCTAGCCACGCAAGTGGGATCAGCCTTGATTGGCTGTATGTATGTTATGGATGAGCCCAGCATTGGTCTTCACCCCAGGGATCATCATCGCTTGTTAGAAATTATTGGTGAATTAAAAGATCGCGGTAATACCATTATTTTGGTCGAACATGATGAAGACACCATTCGTTATGCGGATTATGTTGTTGATTTAGGGCCTCGCGCGGGAAAGCTAGGTGGTCATTTAATTGCGGCAGGCACACCTGAAGAATTAATTAAAAATAAAGAGTCACTAACAGGTCAGTATTTATCTGGTGAAAAGAAAATCAAAGTGCCAGAAGCCAGACGAAAAGGGAACGGAAAATGGATTAAATTATCTGGCTCAACAGGAAATAATTTAAGAAATGTGGATTTAGAAATTCCTTTGGGAACATTTACTTGCGTGACTGGTGTATCAGGCAGCGGAAAATCAACGCTAATTATCGACACACTTTATAAAATTTTAGCTCGTCATTTTTATAAAGCGCATGCGCACCCATCACCGTACAAAAAAATTGAAGGTTTAGAAAATATTGATAAAGTGATCGACATCAATCAAAGACCGATCGGGCGTACGCCAAGGTCAACTCCGGCGACTTATGTGGGTTTATTGCCACTAATTCGTGATTTGTATGCGGCACTTCCAGATTCAAAACTGCGGGGTTTCGAGCCCGGACGTTTTAGTTTTAATGTAAAGGGTGGGCGCTGCGAAACCTGTTTAGGTCACGGACAAATCCGTATGGAAATGCATTTTTTATCAGATGTGTTTGTTACTTGTGATACGTGCCAAGGTCGAAGGTATAACCGTGAAACTTTACAAATTAAATATAAAGAAAAAAATATTGCTGATATTTTAGAAATGAATGTTGAAGAAGCTTTAACTTTTTTTAAAAACCATTCCCAGATTCATCGTAAAATAGAAACGCTACATAAAGTGGGACTTGATTACATGACATTAGGCCAGTCATCAACAACACTTTCAGGCGGCGAAGCACAAAGGGTGAAGCTCTCAAAGGAATTATCCCGTCGGGGAACCGGCCAAACATTATATATTTTGGACGAGCCCACAACAGGTTTACATTTTGATGATATCAGAAAATTAATTGAATTGATCCAAGAGCTCACAGATCAAGGAAATACGGTTTTAGTGATTGAACATAATTTAGAAGTCATGAAATGCGCTGATTATTTAATTGATATGGGACCAGATGGGGGAATCAACGGTGGTGAAATAGTTTTCACCGGTGTTCCTGAAAAAATCATCAACCATAAAACCAGCGAGACCGCCCGATTTCTAAAACCATTACTCGCTCAGAAGCCACCAAATAAGAATTTATAAAAAATTAATTTTAATTAAATACTAAGACAAAGAATGGAGAATTAAAGTGCTAAAATATATCAAAGGATCACTGATCATAACAGTTTTAGGATTAGCTTTAGCCATGGGTTTTGAATGGCATCAAACAGCTTCGATGACAGCAGTCGTATCAGCTGGATTGACTGCTTTGATTTTAGCGGTTCTTGAAATTTCACTGTCGTTTGATAATGCTGTTGTGAATGCAACTGTGATCAGAAAAATGGATGCTGTTTGGAAACGTCGCTTTTTAACATGGGGTATATTGATAGCTGTTTTTGGAATGCGATTAATATTTCCCCTAGTCATAGTGGCTGTTGTTGCTAGTATCGGTCCTATTGAGGCCTTAATGATGTCAATCAGTGAACCCCAAAAATACGCAGAAATTATGACATCTGCCCATTTAACTGTTTCGGCTTTTGGCGGAATGTTTTTGTACATGGTGTTTTTACATTATTTCATGAACACAGAAAAAGAAGAGCATTGGGTTAAAGTTATCGAAAAGCCATTAGTTTTAATTTCACAATTTAAGGGGATTGAACTTATCGTGGCGATATTAACATTATTATTTATTACCGGGGCTATGCGAGCCGAAGATCAAATGCGTTTTTTAATTCCTGGTTTATGGGGAATGATTACTTACATGTTGGTGCATAGTTTTTCTGAATTCCTAGAAAAACTGGAAATTGCGAATGCGGATACCACAAAAAAATCGATTATGTCTGCCGGCTTTGGAATGTTTTTATACCTTGAAATTTTAGATGCTTCGTTCAGTTTCGATGGTGTTATCGGCGCTTTCGCCATCACCCAAAGTCTTATTCAAATTATGATCGGCTTAAGTATTGGTGCATTTTTCGTTCGAAGTTTAACATTGTATCTCGTTGAAGAAGAAACCTTAAGCCAAATTAGGTTTTTAGAACATGGGGCCTTTTATGCTTTAGGAGCGTTAGCGCTGATGATGTTACTTGATTATTTTCTTCATATTCCTGAATGGATGACCGGTCTCACGGGTGCTGC
>JANOOI010000541.1:0-4693 GCA_031421235.1 Bdellovibrio sp. | reverse complement strand
GTTGTCATTCAGACGGCATTTATTGGAGATGTATTCTTATCGATACTGTTCTTTAATCATTTAAAAAAGATATACCCTGATGATAACATTGTTTTAGTTTGTAAAAAGGGTGTTGCTGATTTCTTTTTACAGGATAATCTTGTTCATCAAATTATTGAAATAGAAAAAAACAATAACAGCACGTACAACGAAGCACTAAAAAAGATAAATGCCTTATCAAATGTACAAAATGTCTTTTGTCTGCATAAATCTTTTAGAAGCGCATTTTTTACTTTTAGAATAAAATCTCAAAAAAGTTTTGGCTTTAAAAGTTTTATCAATTCATTATTTTTTTCAAAAAGTATAAGCTATCCAAAATCTTGGCCAGATCCTATTCGTCAGCTTTCGCTATTACGCTTAGTCGACAAAGAACTTGATGAACTGTTAAAATCAAAGGATTGGACGGCCTTAAATCAAATGAATCAGTCGATTCCATTAGCATTTCAGTTTAAAAACAAATCACAAGCATTTAGTAAGAACAAAAAATATAAAGTTGCATTATTTCCAGGTTCAGTTTGGACGACGAAAAAATGGACTGAAGAGGGTTTTTCTAAAGTTGCTAAATATTTGTGTGATCAAAACTACGAAGTTTTTTTAATGGGCGGGCCTGACGAACGCGACATCGCCGATAGAATCAATAAAATAGAACCCAGAACTCAGATTATGGCAGGGCAAAAAAAAATAACAGAATCTATCGAGATTTTAAAGTCTTGCGACTTTATCGTTGGCAATGACAGTTCTTCATCGCATATGGCGGCCAGTGTGGGAACGCCTGTGTTAGCTATTTTTGGTCCTACGACTTTAAACTTGGGATTTAGACCTTGGGTTAATGAAAGTGCAGTTGTGGAAAACAATAATCTTAGTTGCAGACCCTGTGGCAAACATGGCCACAGCCAATGCCCTTTAGGTCATCATTTATGCATGAAGAACATTTCTGCAGAGACTGTCATTTCCGTCATAAAAAATCAATTTGAATAATCTTTTACAATAATTCCATACTTTCTAATTTTTCTAAGTAAAGTATTTTTTGGAATATTAGCTTGGGCCACTGTTTGATTAATTTTACCTTTATTTGCTTTTAAAGCACTAGTGATAAAATCTTTTTCAGCTTGTTCTTTAAAGATCTCAAAATCTAAGTCACCATTTGAATCAACCATTGGAGGCAGACCAGGGTTTGATTTTTGATTTGGCTGTTGATTTGATGGTGGCATAACTTGTTTGATATTTTCTGGAAGGCTGACCGTCGTCATCGTCCCAGTTGATTCAACAATGAAAGCTCTTTCTATAATGTTTTCAAGTTCACGAATATTACCTGGCCACTTATATTTTTTCATCAGATCTAAACAATCAGGTGCAATACTATGAATTACTTTAGCATGTGTTTTAGAAAACTTTTCTAAGAATTTATGAGCAAGTTCACCAATGTCGTCTGGTCTTTCACGAAGCGGCGGTAAAAAAATCGGCATCACATTCAAGCGATAAAAAAGATCTTCACGGAATTCTTGTTCTTCCATCATTTTTTCAAGATTTCTGTTTGTTGCTGCAATAATTCGCGCACTAGTTTTAACCTCGCGATTACTTCCAACAGGTGTAAACTTTTTCTCTTGTAAAGCGCGTAATAGCTTAACTTGCATTTCAGGTTTTAATTCGCCGATTTCATCCAAAAACAAGGTTCCATTGTTAGCTAACTGAAATTTACCAATTTTTCTCTCGATAGCTCCTGTGAAAGCACCTTTTTCATGTCCGAAAAGTTCACTTTCCATTAAGTTTTCAGGAATAGCACCACAGTTAATCGCAACAAATGCGCCAGATTTTTTAGGTGAATTGAAATGAATGGCTTTCGCGACAAGTTCTTTTCCAGTTCCGTTTTCACCGCGAATTAACACGGTTGTTTCAACTTTTGAAAGTTTATAAATCAGATTAAAAACTTCTTTCATTTTGCTGTTTTGACCGACGATTTCGCTTTCGATATCATCATCAAAAATAGGATTCGACCCGGTTAAATCAGAAATCATTGAATGCGCTTCAATACTTTTTTTAACAATACCTGAAAGCTTTTCAGGGCTTACTGGTTTTTCAACATAATCGTAAGCGCCTTCTTTGATAGCGATGATAGCATCATTTAAATTACTGTGAGCAGTCATAATCACAACAAATGTACGTGGGTCATGTTCTTTGATTTGTTTCAAAGCCTCTAAGCCATCGACTTCTGGCATTTTAACATCCATGAGAATAAGATCCCAAGAGGACTCTTTCACTTTTTGAATGGCCTCTAAGCCATTTTTAGCTTCAGTAATTTCAAATTCCACATCTTTAACAGATGTTTTAAGAATACTTGCGACTGACTTTCGTAGTTCGCTTTCGTCATCAACGATCAAAGTTTTTAATTTCATTTTTTCTCCATTCAGATTGTTTCTTGTGTCGATTCAATAGGAAGTCTTACGTAAAAAATAGTGCCATGCCCAGGCACAGATTTTAAATGAATGTTCCCGCCATGCAGTTCTATAAAATATTTAACAAGGTATAATCCAAGACCCGTGCCTTTAGTTTTTTGGTCCTGGGTTTTGCCACGAACAAATTTTTTCCAGATGTGAATTTGATCCTCTTCGGTGATCCCTTCGCCAGAATCTTGTATTTCAATTAAAACCTCAGTGTCAGTTTCGGTGGTTTTAATATTAATTTTTCCGTTTGAAGATGTGTACTTGATTGCATTTTCAATTAAATTTTGAAAAACTTCCGTCATCAGTGTGACATCGAATTCAATCAAGAAAATAGGTTCTAATTTAAGAGCAATCGTAATTTTTTTTGTTTCGGCAAGCGGAGTTAAACGTTCAACGACATTTTCGATCACTGAATTAATATCAGCTGTTTCCTTTAGAATTTTAAAATCACGTGATTCGACCCGTAAAACTTTAAGGATTGATTGAATATAGCGATTCAATTCTTCAGAATAACTTTTAAGATTAATAAAATCCTCAGTCAGTTCAGTAGGAATATTTTTTTGAACTTCAAGTCTGTCTAAAACAGCTTGTATTTTCGCAATCGGAGTTTTTAAATCATGGCTTATAAGACTTACAAAATTATTTTTCAGCTGTTCAAGTTCTGCCAGATAACGCTGTTCTTGCTGTAGGGCTTCATGGGCCCGTTCGATTATAAGAACATGATAACCGATGTATAGTATCCAAATGAGTAACAAAAGAACTAGAGGGCTCACTAGCGGAATCCAAATCGAAAACGTATCAAAGGCCCACAATGAAAATGCGGTCCACAAAGCAGCTATCCAAACAAAAATAAAAGCAGAAACAGTCTGTGGAAAATGAGTTATCACAAAAACAGCCAGCAGCATCAAAGAAAATAGCAGTACGCTATTTAACAACAGTGGACCTTTTTTAACAAACTGGTTGGCAACGACATTGTCAGTAATCTGCGCCCATAATTCATGTTTATTCATAAAGCCCAAAGGTGTTGGCACTTGAAACTGATTTGTTTTATCAACTCCTATGAAAATTGTTTTACCACGTAAGGCATTTTCAGGTATTTCATCAGTCAGTAATTGAGACAATGTGTAACTTTTGAAAAGGCTAAGCCCCTTGTAATTAATAACAGCCAACGAATCACGATTTTGACGGGAATCAGTCCCTGTCATTTTATGGGCTAAATCTTCAAGAAGACTGTTGGCAACAGGCAGCCTGCGAATGATGCCATCTTCGTCACGTAAAAGTTCAACATGACCAATATTTGATTTATCGGCTTTAGTTGCAAACGGTAATGACATTTTATCAAGCTGTCCTGAATTGGTGGCCCAGAAAACTTTCTTGTTTTTAAAAACCATATCTTCAGCTTGCGACAAATTGATTCGTCCTATATTTTCGCCGAAGTACAAAGTAATACCAACACTTTTAGGGTTTTGTTTTAAAATTTTATTGAGAATTTGGTACCAAAGTTTTTGATCCCAGAAAAAACCATCGTTGAATTGTTGGAACTCGTTCATGGCAATCAACGATTCAGTTTCACGGTCATAGCCTTTTGAAAAATCCTGTGGATTGGCTGTAATCATGACGATCTCTTCGGTGACTTTCTGCCCGCCACGTATTTTAAACCTAGAATCATAAAAATCGACTTCATCGAATTTTAGTAGAACAATTGAAATAAGCCAGCATAGAACAGCGCGAGTCCAAAAACCTTTCTTGGTTAGGCTCCACTTAAGCCATAAACTCACTTTAAAAATCAACTGACTTATATTTCTTTTCACGCAATGCAAAATTAACCTATTTCAGCTCGAGTTTCAATGATGAGTATTGATATAGTAGAGCAAATGACAGAACAGGTAAAAACAGATACATGAAGTGGATTAGAACAGTCGATCAATCATTACCGCCTATTGAATCCTCGGTTATAACCATAGGTAATTTTGATGGCTTACACTTGGGTCATCAAAAATTGATGTCCGAGCTTACAAGTCTTTCAAAACAATATAATGTACCATCCATAGTTTGTACGTTTAAACCCCATCCTAGAACACTTCTGAACCCAAAAACGCCGACACATCGATTGTTTGATTACAATGATCAGGCCGAGTGCTTGGAGCAGCTCGGAATAGATTATTTGATCGAGGAAAAATTCACACAAGATTTTTCGCTGATGAAAGCCGATG
>JANOOI010000540.1:0-2518 GCA_031421235.1 Bdellovibrio sp. | reverse complement strand
CTTGGAAAGCTTCTGATGATAAATCTTTTTTGCCTTCATTAAAAAGAGTAAGCAACTTTGAAAAGTCTTCTTTAGTAATATTTGCAAGCCTCTCTGTTTGCTCTTGGAATACTGGATCGTTTTCATTGAATCTTCTGCTTGCATATCCTGCATATGATTCATCTAAGCAATGTATATATTCCGCTAAATCCGATGAATCATCAAACACTTGCGTTTCATCTGGGAATGTTTCGCTGCCTGTATTACGTTGTGCTTTTGCTAGCAGTACACCTTTGTGATCTGTTACTTTAAGCTTCTTTTGCTTTCTAAATTTTCCTTCACCTCTCCACTGCAGTATTGCTGCATATGGTGGGAATATTGTCATTTGCAATCCTGTTTTTTCTGATTCCCAGAAATCCATTTCATTAAGCCTCATGTTTACTTGCTCTCCTTGCAGTCTTGATTCAGGGCAGTATCCATCGAATTCTAAGTATTGTTTCATGATATAAAGTTCCCTTTTTTATAGGCGGATTGCTACTTTATTCTATTTATTTAAGCTGTTTTAATGCACGCTAATTCGCTTTAATTATTCTGCCTGTGCATTACACCTAAATCCTAATAAAATCAATAGAGTGCGCTTTAAAACCGTTCTGATACATGTTCTACTTAGTCACATCTTTTGCAGAATGATTGATTGAAGCTTGACTAGGTTTCTTTTAAAATGATTGTTGCACTTAAAACAATTAAATGAAAAAATCTAAGCTTAGTAATAAACATAGAAAACCTAGTAAAGTTCTAACACAAGCAGCATTTAATTTTATCATTGACACCTCTCCTGTAAAGCTTTCCCGCTCCCTTAGAAATATACTATTTGATTATGTTTCTCAGAATAAGAATTGCCTTCCCGTAGATTTTGATATAACGATGAATAATTTTAATAACCTTTTTGCGTTCCTTGATGCAATTGAAGATGAATTTTCAAAAGAACTTTAATCTAAAAGTCGTGTCCGCATTAAACTATTTTTTTTGGCGAAATTATTAGTGCCTAAGCGAATTAAAAAACATCGTGATCGCAATGAAAATTATAATGAGTAGTACAAAACAAACCAATGCTACTCTCCTACCTTTCGCTTTGTTTTTATCTACATAAACTTGCTTTTCAATGGTTACATTACCATTATCGTCCGTTGCCTTTATGGAGCCATCACCTGCATTAAATTGATTACCGCATTTAAGACAAGTAACGATTATTTGATTGCTCCCAATCATACCCATTCCTACTCCCATTACCGCCCCTCCAATCATATTTCCAGCAATTGCATTTCCGCTACTAAAACCTTTCTGGTTTGAGCTTACCTGATTTGAATGACACTTTGGACATACTACTTCTTCCATCTTTTAAATTTTATGTGAGTGAATATTTTTTAAACGATGGTTCTTTGCTGGGTTTCAAGTTCATTCCCATTGAGAATAAAAAGAACTCTAATTGATCAGGCATGTAACCATTGTTGCGGGAAAGTTCCTCCATCAATTGCAGGTACGCAACATATTTTTTAGTTTTATTAAATTCATTTATTCCATCTTTTAACGATAGATTTTTCATCTCTACAAATCCTTCTTGATAATTTATTACATCCATTATTCTTTTATCAAGGATTAAGCATTTATATCCTTCTAAGCGGTACTCAAAAAAGTATAAAAATTTACTTAATGTGCTCAAACCTACACCAGTGGAATTAAGCTCACTTACCATTAATGAAAACTCTTCGCTTGATAAGTTTCTCGGCATTTGTAAAGCGCTCTTGATCTTATCTAGTTGCTTTAAAATGGAATCGAAGTTGTTACCACGCATGTTCCTTGGATAGCCCCAAAAAATAATTGAAAAGATGCCATCATTAAAATTGTGTTTACACACTTCGAATAAATCCGCACGTGACAATTTTAATTTTTCCGAAACAAAGCTTGCTTTATGAAATTTTAAAAACAAAGCATTCATCTCCTTATTAATTCGCCAGTTCGATTTTTTGGTTACAAAGGCCTGATCTAAGTATGGTAAACATCTAATAAGATCAGTGTAACGCTCTAATGTCATTGCTTTGATTTGAATGAGAGCTGCAATTCATGCAGTAAACTTTCATTAAACCAAAAATAGCGCATATATGCGTCTATTAAAAATATTTGTTTGCTACACCTTGAAGATGTGATAAACGTAAAAAACAAAGCTTTAATAATACACGTAGGAAATAGGATTAGAGACTTTAGATTGGATAGGAAACTTTCACAACTTGACTTAGCTGATGAAGCAGAAGTTCCTCTTTCACAGATAGGGAGAATTGAACGGGGTGAAAATAATCCTACCATCTCTACGCTTTATGCACTTTGTAATGCATTGAAGATTGACTTGAAGACCTTACTTGATTTTAAAGTTGGAAAGTAAAATTGTAATGCATGCTAATTTATTTGTTTTATCAAGCCTCCCTAAATGTATCTGCTTACGATTTTATATTTTTAGATAGCGTCAATAAAATGGGGATTGCTG
>JANOOI010000539.1:0-2621 GCA_031421235.1 Bdellovibrio sp. | reverse complement strand
TTAGCTTTGGCGTATTTAATACCGATAACTTCTAATTGTTCTTCAAAACCTGGAACGTCTAATTGATTTATAATTTTCATAATACGATCAATGCTTGAACCGTAATCAGAAATAATGATTGAATTTGTTTGAGGGTAAGCTTCCATTTCACCATATGATGAATTCAGCAAACGACCTAATTGCTGTTTGATAGTTTCTGCTGTGACATGTTTTAAATGCACAACTTTAGTGATCATTTGATCTGTGTTTGGATAATACGACCCTGAATAAATATCAATACTATCACGTTGTGCAGCCCTGGCATTTCTGATCTTTAAAAAACCACCACTTGGAACAAGAGTAAAACCGTTCAGTGCCAATGCCGACAAGAAAGCTTTGTAGGCTTCCGCCACAGTGATTTTGCTGGGTGCTAAGATTGTGATTTTACCGCGGACAGCATTATCGATAATAAAGTTTTTTCCAGTTAGTTCAGAAATAGCTTTAACGATATCTAGAATATCAACATTCGGAAAATCAAAAGATTCAATTGTTTCAGGGAAATTTTCTGAAGTGATATCTTCCGGCGTAGCCTTAGCAAATTTTTCTTTTTGTTTGGGACTTAGAATATTTGTTTTACCATTTTTGCTACCTAAAACTGTTTTTTGCCCGGCTGCCGACCCCGGCGAACTTGGCGAACTAGGAGAAGTGTTACCAGAACCAGGCGGAGGAGGCACGTACGTATTCACAGATCCAGTGCCAACGTCTTCGTCTTGCGGAATGATGACTGGTGGCGGTGGAAATTCATCAAACTGCGCTAATGCATGTGTTGAAACAAGTTGAGATGATAAAAAAGCTGAAACAACGGCTGCTGATATAAGATTTTTTTTAAAATTCATTTTAGCCTCACTTTGATATTTCATAATTAAAAGTTTGCGCAGCACCATTGATATCTAAACCCAAATTGATTCTATCGGCTCCGCTTTTGAATTGGTTAAACATCGCCATGGCTGACTGAATGCTATTGATTTCTTCGCCATTGGCTGATTTAATGATAGCGCCTTTAGGGATGCCTAATTGTTCAAAAATAGATCCTGGCTGGTAATCCACTAAACGAAAACCATTAATTTCGCCAGTGATAAGATCTTTATTCGGTATTGCGCGCGCTTGCATCAAAACACTCGACATATCGCTTAAGTATTTATTTAAATCAGAACGCTTGATTCGAAATGTATTATCGCCAATTTTTTCAATTTCTTTATTCACAGGCACTGCGCCGACCGTGGGTTTATTATCGAAAGTGACTTTGGTATTGCCTTGGCTCATTTCGATGTATTCCAAAGCGCCGTTATTTAGATTTCTAAAATAAACAATGCCTCGTTCTATTTTTTCAATACGTGCTAAATTTTCAATTTCAGCCCCGGCCATAAAAGAAGCAGAAATACTTTTTGATTTAATTTCAATCGCAGCGACTGATTTAGCTGGATTTGTATGGACAAGAGTTCCAATTAAAACAAGTGGAAGCGCTGAAAGAACAGGGACGTCTTCTTTGATTTCAGTTTGTTGACTTGAAACCAAAGGATCTGGAATTTTACCTAAAGAAGAAAATAAATTTCTTTGCGTGATAATTGAATACTGGCTGCGATCGGTAAATTTTTGCGAAATAAATTGTTGATTTTTTTTAGGTGGAGCTTCAGTTGGTAAAAAATATTCACGAACAGAAATAATAATTAAATCGGCTGCAACAAACGCAACAAATAAAAGTAAAGCTGCAAGTGCAAGCTTTGAATATCTGGCCTTTTTTTCAAGTTTTAACTTTTTCACTTTTTTAGCATAACAATAGGCTTAGGTCCCGTGGAGTTTTATTCACTTCAAGCTAAAAATCTAGACTGCCAGAAAAAAACCAGCAACTGACGCTAGACCTAAGTTTTGTTTTCATTATAACTTGGGTCATTAGGCTAGATTTAAAAAATCATGTGAACTATCCTTAAATCTGGGCGAGGACTATGACGGTCATCTATTTCACGGACGGAACACTCATTGATGATATTTTTATCCGAAGATCACTTCTTCGGATACCTGAGGTATTGACTTCGCTAAAAGCTTCAACCAAAGAGTTCATCAACTGTGATTTATTTTTGGCGATGAACGAACAATCAGTCTACAGCCAACTTAATTTTCATCAAAAAACACATCTTAAATTAATACTGCAAAATGCTCTTTTTTCGCGGTGGTTGAAAAAAGGAATTGAGCCTGATCTTATTCTAAAAAGATCAGATTATTTTATGTTTTCTGATTTAACTGATGTCATTCGAAAGCTATCAACTGTTGATGAAATTCAAGTCGTCACAATTGGGCCAGGCTTTGATGAACTAGAATCTTTTTTAAGATTAAGACTAAAAATGAACAGTTCACCATTAAGCGAATTTATTTCACAGGATCCAAAGCTGAATTGGTTTTGGACAGATCTGAAAAATCAGTTGGAATATCATTCGTAGTATCCTCACATTTTTTCCATCAAAAAAATCTCAATACAGTACAAAATAGTTAGACTAATATATTATAGTCTAAGTTTTTATCATGTCAAAAAGTTGATTGCCCGATAGGTCCTACAGAGGCTCTAACTTGGTTTTCATATTGCTTAT
>JANOOI010000538.1:0-2334 GCA_031421235.1 Bdellovibrio sp. | reverse complement strand
GGGTTGGCTTTTATTTTTTTTATAAATGCAAATGAGCTTTCGCCAAGTCCTTGGAATGCGGTGGGTGATGTGCGCATTTTCCAAATACCACCGCGAAGAACACTGGCGCCAGATTTTTTAACAGCTTCTGCTGTTTTGCGGAATTGTTCTTCTGATTCAATAGAGCACGGACCTGCTATTACAGTGAATTCGGGACCGCCTATTTTGATTTGACCTATTTGTACAATCATTCGTAGCTACTCTTTAACCTTCTATTAAGTTCTTTCAAAAATCTCTTTGTTTAATAAGATATTAACATATAATATGCCTATTCTGTGGACTCAATAAGTAAAACTGTGGATAAGCAAACTAACACACTGGGCTCAGTAGGCGCAGTAAAATTCTCTGAAATTTTAGAGTCCGGTGGCCTATATCAAATAAACGACGATCAGTTTTTATTGTTTACTGGTGACTTAGTGCCCTCCAATAAGACATTTAGCGAACTCACAGATTGGTTTGTCTTTTATCAGCCTAGATTTTGGGATATTTTGCACAATGACAGTCAGAGATTATTTCGTGAACAATGGCAGACCCATGAAGAATTCATCATTAGCCGAAATGATTTAATGGAATTGATCATTGGCTATCAAAGTCAAAAACCGGTTCAAGCTGATATTAAATATCAAATCGAAGGGCTCATTCAAGATCAAAAGGATGATTTTAAAGATCAATTTGATTGGTCAAAAATCCAGTTTGAAAATAAAAAATTATTAAAAACAGTGCCGATGACAAATTTTAAATTTGAAGTGAACGAATCGATCTCTGTGGTTCAGGTTTTAAAACAAATCTTAACTTTAAATTCGAAAGACACGTCAATTTATGGTCAGTGGAGCCTAAATAAAGGCTTCATTGGGATGAGTCCTGAAACTTTAGGACAGTGGTCCTATGAACCAAATCAAATGTTTTCAGCAATGGCACTAGCAGGAACCTGGGGACATCAAATCCAAATAGAAAACTATAATCAAGTTGATCGTAAAACACGGAACGAACATCAAATTGTTGTAGAAGATATCACTGAAAAACTTCGAACACAAAAAAGGTTTTTTAAAGAAGAAACTCATATTGTTAAGCTTTCGCACTTAAGCCATCTGAAAACAAATTTACACTGTCGTGTTGATGACACTGAAAAAGCATTAGAATTGATTTCAGATTTACATCCCACAGCTGCTCTGGGAATTTTCCCAAGAAACGCAGAAATGAATTCTCAGTTTTCAAGTTTTAAAACACAAAAAAATCGAGAGTATTTTGGTGCACCTTGGGTAATTGTGAATAAAAACTTCTGTAAATCGATTGTGACGATCAGGCAGCTTCAGTGGGATCAACAAAAAATTCAAATTCCCGTTGGTTGCGGCATCACAGCAGAAAGTCAGTTTGATTTAGAATGGCAAGAATTGATCACTAAAAGAAATTCTGTCATTAAATATTTAGGAATTGACCAGATATCATGAAAAATTTTGAATTAGTTCAACAGGTTTATGACTTATTAAAACAGCTTGGTGTTCAAGATGTGATCGTCTGCGCTGGAGCTAGAAACGCACCTTTGGTTTATTTTATTAACGAACAGCCGTTTACTGTGACCTCTTACTTCGAAGAAAGATCAGCCGCATTTTATGCTTTAGGCTGTGCCAGACGTTCAAGCACACCTGTAGCCATCATCACAACTTCAGGCACTGCAGCAGCTGAATTGCTACCAGCTGTGATTGAATCCTATTACCAAGGGCAGAAATTAATTTTGATCACAGCCGATCGCCCCAAAAGTTATCGTGGCACGGGAGCGCCTCAGTCCATCGAACAAGTTAATTTATTTGGGCATTATGCTCAGCAGTGTCTTGATTTAGATGTGCAAAGCTTAAAAGTGAATATCCAGAAAGTTGAAGGAAATTTGCATCTGAATGTTTGTTTTGATGAACCTTTATTAGAAGACCCCGCTGGATCATATCAAAATCAAAAATCAATATTTAATTTTACTGATATTCAAGTTAAACCAGCACCTGCTAAAAAAATGCCTCAGTTCCAAAAACCGCTATTTATTTTAAGTGATACAAATCTTGATAAAAATAAAATTGTGAATCTGATCAAGAATAAAAAATGTTCTGTGTATACAGAATTTTTAAGCGGCTTATTAAATCACAACGATCTTAAAGACTTCCAAATTAATCATTTAGAATCTGAATTAAAAAACTTATTTCTTCAAAAACAATTTGATGCGATTATTCGCATCGGATCTGTACCCACATTAAGATTATGGCGCGACCTAGAAAGTGAATTAAAACATATTCCAGTCATCAACATCGA
>JANOOI010000537.1:0-2665 GCA_031421235.1 Bdellovibrio sp. | reverse complement strand
ATAGAAAAAGGCCGATGTCAGAGCGATCATGTTTCCGAAATTCTGTTCGGCTGACAATGCAAATGAATCCGAAAACAGCAATATGATGCCAGCTAAAGCTACAAAATATGAAATAACAATCCGTAGGCTAAGTTTTTCTTTAAAGAAAAGATAGCCTCCCAAG
Source organism: Bdellovibrio sp. (assembly GCA_031421235.1). Lineage (GTDB taxonomy): Bacteria > Bdellovibrionota > Bdellovibrionia > Bdellovibrionales > Bdellovibrionaceae > Pseudobdellovibrio. The sequence goes on along the minus strand of JANOOI010000537.1, from coordinate 2,502 downwards.
GAAGCCCAGATAGGGTTGCTAGCGAATAAAATCATCATATTGGCTACTAAAGTATTTTTTGCCGCGTATTTATATGACCACAGATGAAGAAAGAAAAAGAAAGCCGATGTAACAGCCCACTTTAAGTTTTTATCTTTAAGCACTGTCATTTTCTGTTTTCGTACAGCGATAAACGAAGCCAGAATCACAAATGCGAAAAAAAGTCGCCAGAATCCCATGATTTCAGCAGGCATAGAGCTTAGTTTGGCCCAATTAGGGGCCGTCGATAGAGAAAATACTGCAAGAAAATAAAGTGTTGTGTGCGCCATGTTATGTGTTTGAAATCTCAAGGAATTCGATCATGCTTTAAGACTGAAAACAAGTTTATTTTATAAAACGAAGAGTTTCAATGATTGAAGCTCTGATGATTTAAACAAAAAAAACGAACACCAAACGAAACGGAGAATTCATGAAAAAAAATATTTTATTAGCAGCAGCAGCAGTTGTGATGCTAGTGGGTTGTAACAAACCAGATCTTAAATCAGATAAAGGCCAAGCAAGCTATGCAATCGGTCAACAAATTGGGCGTAATTTAAAAGCGCAAAATATTGATATCGATCCTAAAACTTTAGCGGCATCTTTAACTGACGCTATTGCTGGTAAATCTGAACTAAAAGAAGATGAAATCCAAAAAGCCATGATGAAACTACAAGAAATGGCTTTGAAAAAACAACAAGAAGAAGGCGAAAAAAATAAAAATAAATCGGCTGAATATCTTGAAAAAAATAAAACTGCTGAAGGCGTAAAATTGACAGCTTCTGGTTTGCAATACATCGTTGTCCAAGAAGGTAACGGAGCGACTCCTGCAAAAACAGATACAGTTAAATGTCACTACAAAGGAACATTAACAACTGGCGAACAATTTGATTCTTCTTATGATCGTGGTCAACCGGCTGAATTTCCAGTTGGCGGAGTTATCCCAGGCTGGACAGAAGCATTACAAATGATGAAAGTTGGATCTAAATATAAATTATTTATCCCAGCTGAATTAGCATACGGCGCTTCAGGCCGCCCTGGTATTCCTGCGAACTCAGCTTTGATTTTTGAAGTTGAATTGTTAGATATCGTAAAAAATCAACCTGCTGCTAAACCTGCAGCTGCACCAAAAGCTAAGAAGTAGTTTTAATGTCAGAGTTTGATTTTAAAAAAGATCCGTTTTTTAATTTTCAAACTTTGTTTAAGAGCGCTACAGTTAAAGGGATTCCGGATCACAATGCCATGAATCTTTCGACTGTAGCCTTCGATGAAAATACTCAAAAGTTTAAACCCTCTAGCCGAATTGTTCTTTTAAAAGGACATCACCGCGGAGGGTTTTCTTTTTTCACCAACTACGACGGTCGCAAGGGCCAAGAACTATCAAATAACCCATCTGTGGCTGCCACATTTTTTTGGTCAAATTTAGATATTCAAATTCGTATCGAAGGTCAGGTTGATCAACTTTCAGGTGAAGAATCAGATCAGTATTTTAATTCACGAGCGCGTTTAAGTCAGATTGGTGCCTGGGCATCAACACAGTCAAAACCATTAAAAAACTTTGATGAATTTCATAGTCGTGTTCACGAATTTGAAAAAAAGTTTACAAATCAAAAAATTCCACGTCCTCCGAATTGGGGCGGGTTTAGAATAGTTCCGCAAGAAATCGAATTTTGGTTCGGTAAAACCGGCCGCTTGCATGAGCGTTATGTTTATCAACGCACAGACGATAAAAAAACGTCTGTAACTTCATTTGATGACTATCAATGGAAGACCTTCCTGCGATATCCTTAAACTAAGATATCCATAATTTTCATTTCAAAAATCAAAATTTTTAAATTTAATGTACTGATTGTGGTGCGACTAAATAAAATTCTGGAATTTCAATTGCAAAAGGTTCGCCATCATTGCCAATGAAATGAAAAAAGCCTTTCATACTGCCTGTGCTCGTTGTTAACGGGCAGGCGCTTTCATATTCGAAGACTTGGTTGGGTGTTATTTTAGGTTGTAAGCCAACTACACCTGGACCGCGAACTTCTTCGATGTGACCAAGGCCATCAGTGATTTCCCACTGTCTAGACATTAACTGAGCAGTCTGTGATCCCATATTTTTTATTGAAATTTTGTAAGCAAATAAAAAATGTCTTTTTTCAACATTTGATTCCTGAGTCACAAAGACACTAATCGCACTAATTTGGTATTGATGTTGGGTTTGTTTTTTTAAACTCACTATTTACATTGTGCATGTGAATTTCAGATATTCAAGTTTTTATCTGACACGAAAAAACAACGGGGTAATGATCAGATGGTAATGCTTGTTTTTGTTCTAAAGTTTCAGGTGTTTTTAGCGGGCTGCCAAATTCATCCTTAAAAGGCTGAACACTTGCCGATTTTAGGTCTAAAGTTTTCTGAAGCTCGCTCGATAGAAAGCAGTAATCAATTTGACGTCCGTCGGATCGCCCGCCCGATCTAACTTGATAAAATGTTGAA
>JANOOI010000536.1:0-2461 GCA_031421235.1 Bdellovibrio sp. | reverse complement strand
TGATAACCGTGATTTTTTAATTCGTTCAGCGTTTCTAAAACACCATCAAAAAGTTCATAAGAAAACTGCGAAGAAACAGTGCCCCAGCTTGCAATGGCCTGGCTTTGCTTTTCCGGGCAAGACACTTCAAAGGCCTTAAATAGCTTTGAAAATTCAGGATGATAATTATCAATTGATTCTTGTAATGAAATTTCGCTGGCTAAGGTATTTGAAAAAACAATTCTGTTAATTTCGTAAATATTTTCTCTGGACTTAATAAGAGTTCCATCGAAATCAAATATAATATCCTTAATTTTTGCTTCTTCAATTTCAATCACACGGTCAAGACCATGATGATGAAACTTGGCTTGCATATCTTTACCGAATTTAAGGCATAGTTCTGGATTTAGTGTTTGATTGCCACATTCTATAAAATCTAGATTTGGATATCTAGAGCGAAAACTATTAAAACACTCATCGATAAGAAATTCAGCGTGTTCAAATCCAGTTAAATACGAAGATCCCGGTTTAGGGGCGGGTAATTCCAGTAGAGGAATTACGTGAAATTGAGTTTGAAAAGCTGATGTAAGCCTAAATGTTGCTATAGGCCGCCCATTAACCATGGCCTCTGTTAAAAGTTTTCCGTGATGAAGTAAGGCTGTTTTATAAAAGTTATATTCCTCACTAGAGCCTACCCTAAAGCAAAGATGGTCACTTTTAAGATTGTCGGCAGGTATTCCATTTTCAATCAGCTGGGAAGTAAGCCTAATCATAAATTGCTCGCCGGTCATTTTAAAACTATCAAAGTCAAATTTGTGTGTGTTCATAAAATGTGTTTTCCCATATCTATAAGTAATTGTAAATTACATAAAAATTACATATAATGTAACTTATGATTACATATCCGAACCTATACCACCTTAAATATTTTGTGGATGCCGTTGCTCTTGGTAGCATAAGTGCAGCTGCTCAAAAGAATTTAGTGACTCATCCTGCAATTAGCCGTGCTATTTCGTCTTTAGAAAATCATTTGGGAATTCCTTTATTAGTCCATCAAAAAAAGTCTTTCAAATTGACCGAAGCTGGCCATAAAGTTTCTCAGCAGGCTGAAATTCTTCTAGCAGCAGCATCAGATTTTGGGGCTTTAAATATTAAATCTGAAAAAGATGAAATGATCGAATTAAAAATTGGGGTTTCAAGAACCCTTGCTGAGACTTATTTAAATCCGCTTTTACAAAAATTGAAAATAAAATTTCCAAAAGCCACTGCAAAGATCCGCTTTGGAACAACGAACGAAATCATCGAAGCCACTGCAAATCGTTCGATTGATTTGGGTCTGACCATAGGAAATCTGAACTTAGCAACACTGAAACAAACGGTCATTAAAAAGGGGCATTTTGTTCTTGTCGAAAGTGGGCCTAAAAAGCATTGGGCTAATGATTTTGAATCAAAGCCTTTCATTCTAACCGAACCTAGAAAAGAAACAGAAAAATTAAAGACGGCTTACAAACGGCATTTCAATCGGCCGCTTCCAGTTCAATTTGAAATTAGCAGTTGGGATGTAATCGGTCAGTTAACACAAAAGGGATTAGGCATTGGTCTATTACCAGATATCTCAGTTAAAAACTGGGATAAGAGTACTTACCGAATATTAAAAAACTTGGATTTTGAATGTCCTTACGAAATTTATGCGCATACAGCGAAGTTTTCATCAAATAATCGTGTCCTTGAATTTATGAGAGACAGTTTGTTAGGTGGGTAGAGAATTTCTTGAAATTCCAGTGATCGTATTCACCATTAGCTAAGAAGAACCGTATCTTGACGCGGTATTGCCGCCAGGAACTCAGACTGGCAGTGTGTGTGTTGTGCGAGAGGATAGTCTCTCAAATCGACCAATAAGAAATGCCTGATCCCATAAGCTTGCTTATAGTTTGCTAATGCCTACCCCATGAGATAGGTTGAAAAATGAGTAAGACTCCATCTCTTGAAAGCCTTGTGGCCTTTCCTCTGATTTATTAACCCACCCAATAATTTTTATGTCTCCGAATCAGATATTTTTTTGATTCTAGCCATAAATGGATCAGGATTAAAAAATGGCTCAAAAAAAAGTCCAACTTCAAAAAAAATCAAAACTGAATAGAAAAATAAAACACCCGATAGCTGGCACTAAGCAAATGGGATCACTAGAAAAGTTTCGTCGAATGGCGACGGTCATTCAAGATTCCAATGACGCGATTACGTTTCAAGATTTGGATGGCAACATCTTGGCTTGGAACCGGGGTGCTGAACAAATTTACGGTTATCCAGAGGCCGATGCGCTTCGAATGAATATCGTTGATACCGTGCCCACGGAGTATCAAGAAGAAGCCCGTGGATTCCTGGACTCTCTAAAACGCGGAGAGTTGGTGTCTAACTTGGAGACAAAGCGAAAACATAAGGATGGCAGGATCATCGACGTTTGGCTGACTAACACCAAGCTTAC
>JANOOI010000535.1:0-1849 GCA_031421235.1 Bdellovibrio sp. | reverse complement strand
AGACCTAAGTCATCTGCAGTTTTTTTTGCTTCTTTTGATAATTTAAGATTTTTCTTCATTTATAAGCCCCTTTAATCTTTTTTTGGATGTAGCTATATCACTCAAGGATGTTTTGTTTGTTTTCTTTATGAATGCATGTGGAATCAGTATTTTATCAAACAAAGTTAAAACATATATAATTCGATAAATGCCAATGTGCTAATAATAGCACATAAGGAAAATTTATCAAACCTGTTCATAGTGCAATAGAAAGAACCACTGGAAATGAGTTCTATTGCAAACACAATGCACTAATCGTAGTTATTTTTTTAAATGATATCTTGTGCTCCGGCCGCTGCCTTCTATTGTAAGAGTCTGAGCTTTAATTAAATTCTTAAGATGTAATTTGATTGTGTTACGGTTCGCTTTTGTCGATATAACAATTTGAGAAATTGTAGCAGATCCATATTTTTTTACTGTTTCTATAATTAAAACTGATAGAGGGTGAATTTTAGCTATGAGAAGTTCATCTTTAATTTTTGATTCGAGAAACTTTTTTTGCTTTTGCATTGATTTTAAAAAAAATAAAAACCAAAAACTCATGTCACCATTTTTCTTTTCAAGTTCAATCTGTCCACGGCGTAAAGCTAAGTAGTAAGAATCTTTATTTTCCTCAATGATACGTTCGAATGAACTATATGAAACATAGCTATAGCCCATCTTCAACAATAAAAGCGTAGTTAAGGCTCTTGATAAGCGTCCATTACCATCTTGAAACGGATGAATATGCAAAAAAACTATAATAAATGATGCCAGTATGAGAAGTGGATGTAATTTTTTACTTTCGATTTGTAAAGTAGTCCATTCAACCAGTTCACTCATACGTTGTGGAGTATCAAAAGGCGTTGCTGTTTGAAAAATGATGCCTTTACTTTTTCCGTCAGCACCAAAAGCTTCAACATTGTTAGTAAATTTTTTATAACTACCGCAATGATTGACATCTTTTTTACTGTGCTTAAGCAATATATAATGAAGTTGTTTAATATAATTTTCAGTAAAATGAATATCTTGAAAAGAAGCAAAAATTGTTTCCATGAGTTCTGCATATCCAGCGACTTCTTGCTCATCACGTGATTTAAATGATTTTTTAGAACTTCTAAGTAAATCTTCGATTTCTGAGTTCGTAAGTTGAACACCCTCAATACGTGTACTCGAGGCAACAGATTCAATTGTTGCAATATGACGAAGGGCTATCAAACGGTCGGGAGCTAGTGCTTGCGTAGCAGCCCATCGACCTTTAAATTCATCTAATTCTGTGATCAGAATCAGTATTTCTGCAGATATTTTGATTTGCTTTAGCTGAGGTGCCTTCATATACCCATAAATATACCCAATAATACCCAATAAAACAAGCTAAAAAAGTTCGGTTTGAGCTGAACTTTTTTAGCTTAAAGAATTCATTAGGGCTTGGGCATTCGCACCGGCGATAATATGAACAATATTTCCTGAATAAATATCAGCATGATAACCTAAATCAGTCGATTTGGTTTTTAGATGATCGATTTGAACTGACGACACATTTTTTACAGCAATGCGGACCCGTGTGCCTGAAACAACTTGGACGGATTCAATATTTGCTTTTCCGCCAATAAGACCTATCCAATCAATTTTAGAATGATCTTGAGAAGTCGTTGTTTTTGAAGCTGTTGACGGTGTTGTTTTTACTGCAGTTTGCGAGTCCGAGTTTTTGACTAAGCCTTTGTCAGTATAACCCTTAGAATTCATTCGCTCTTCCATTTGGGTTTTTAAGTTTTCAGATTTTGGACCAAAAATAACTTGAACACCGTTACCTGCGACTAAAGATCCGTTA
>JANOOI010000534.1:0-2791 GCA_031421235.1 Bdellovibrio sp. | reverse complement strand
TGTGTCGGGGGTTCAATTCCCTCCCTGGCCACCATTTTTTTCTTATTTTAAAATTTTCCACACTATCTAATCGAGGATAATTACTATTAATAACTTTGACTAAGTATTTATCAGTCAAAATCATTTATTTTTCGTCCAGAATTACCAAAGAATGAAAGTTCTTCATTATGTTTAGTGGTGTCAAGGTATTGTAAATTCTTGGATGGGTGTGAACCACTGTTGTCAGCTCTGGCCATCATTTTTTATTCAAATTATTTCATGAGTTAGTTACATTTTGGTCAAAAGACGGTTGACTGAGCTAAGTTTCAAGTTAAGGTCTAGCGTTTCTTACAAAGGGGGATTTTTTGACTCAGCTAGAAGCCTATTCCAAATTTCGGGTTTTATTTTTAGTCCTACGAGCTTGCTTTTGCTTTCCATTCTTATTTACTTTCGCGATAAACATGCCCGCGGCATCTGCCGGAACAGTGCAAATTTATACCGATCAACTGTGGATCGATGGCAAAGCTCAACCCCAACTGTACGGAGCGGAGCTTCAATATTTTCGGCTTCGTGGAGGCATGAGTCGTAATATTCCACGAGGTCAGGTTATCGCTTTATGGAATCAGGCATTAGATCGCATGGTTGAAGCTAAAATGAATGTGATTAGCTTTTATATTCCTTGGGATTTTCATGAGTATGCTGAAGGAAAGTTCGATTTTAACGGCACAGTGGATGAAGATGGCGATGGAATGGCCGATTATCCTTCCCGTGATGTCATCACGTTTATCAAGCTGATTGAAGCGCATGGAATTAAACATATTATGGCCAGACCCGGGCCGTACATAAATGCTGAGTGGGGGTTCTTAGGCTTTGGCGCGATTCCTCTATGGTTTCATGAAAAATATCCCGATAGCCATGCAAGAAATTCGAAGGGACAAAAAACCACTTTGTTCAGTTACTTAGATCCCGATTTTTTACGCCATTCAGAAATTTGGCTAAAAACCGTCTACCAACAAGTCTTAAAATCTGAAATAGGTCCGGGCCGGCCTGTTTCATTCATACAAGTAGATAACGAAACTAATTTTATGTGGCAATCCATTTATAGTCATGATTATGGGTCGCGTGCGAAGAAGCAATACCAATTATTTTTGAAAAAAAATTATAAAAACTTAACTCATTTAAACGCCAAACACAACCGACTGTGGCAGAAGTGGGAAGATATTCAACCCCCATTGCAACAAGGACCAAACTTAGCTGAAGATCAAGATTGGTATAGATTTCAAGATTTTTCGCTGGCTTTCTATTTGCGAAAAATTCGTGGTGTATGGACACGAATGGGAGTGAACGAACCGACGGTGCTTTTTACGCTGGCCGAAAGTTACAATGCGACCGAAAATGGACTTCTGCCAAATTATAAACTTCGAAATTCGAAAAATATTGGCATGATGACGGTTAATCTTTACCCTAAAACTTATGAAACCCAAGAAAAACCACTATTTAATTTGCCCTTTAAAGCAGACCACGATGTAAAAGCAGCGGACTCAGCCTCAGATGCCTACGTTGGTGCTCGAGAAGCCTGGGTGATGGGGCCCGAAATTCAAGGTGGCTGGTGGAAAGGAATTCATGTCTCTGAAGCTGCTCGTCAGCAAACTTATCTGACCACCATTGGTCATGGATTAAAGGCCCTTTTTGTTTACTATTTTCATGAGGGGAATAACTGGCAGCCGCATTGGATGAAAACGGCTATCACTCCTTATTTTAATTCCTTAAAAAATAGCGCGAAATACTTAGCTATTTTGGAAAAAGATTTACCGGATATCTTTTGGAGTGAGTTAGATGCTAACGTCGCTAATCAGTTTCTGGTGGTGAATACCCGAGACGTTTGGCGAAATAACGGAACACATAGCGAGACTCTTTATTTTGATGCGGCACTTGGACCTGATGCTCAACCGCGGCCTCCGTTTGAACTGCTTAAAAAAATAGGTGAAAAAATTGTCGAGCCCTATGGAAATTTTTTAGGTAAAGCTCATGAACTTGAAGATCCTGTTTGTTTGATAAAGGATTCAGACGCCCATGTTCCATCGGTCTTACGAAATGTAAATTCTAGAGTGGTTCAATCCGACTGGGCCGGTGGCCTATTGGGTTTATTGATGCATTCAGGAGTAAATCCAAGGATTCATCACTGGAATGTTAATCCCACTGCCGATTTATTGGATTTAAAGAAATGTAAATTAGTCATCCATCAAGATACTGGTCTTACACCCACCGATCTAAAACAAACATTGCTAAAAATTATAGATGGTGGTGGCGCGGTTCTGAATTTGATCGATTCGAATACCGCGGACATTATCAGAGGTCAAAGACCACAAGGTATTTGTTCAACTATTCCCATTTCACCGATGGATGTATCGGGATATCGGTGTCACATAGGGATTGGGTCTTTATATTATATCAGGATTCCTATCTATGATGTTTTCAACACCGATTTTTATTATCAGATTCATGATGCAAAAGAACGAAGATCTGTGATCGACCGTATACTGGCTGAGACTGAAATTGTCCCGCACGTTAAGTTTAATAATGGTGGTGATCGTGCGGTCATTTTTGCACGAGCTAATCCTACCGAAGATTCACTTTGGGTGACTACCAAGACCTCAAGTCATGAAGGTTTTTTAACACGAATTCAATGGACCCAAGCTGATCATCAAAAAATCTATTCTATAACTGATGTACTCTCAGGAAAAAATATTGAAATGTCGGGATTAGATTTATACCAAAAGGGTTTTCAAAGTGAACTTACAGATAGTCAAAG
>JANOOI010000533.1:0-2337 GCA_031421235.1 Bdellovibrio sp. | reverse complement strand
GATTTTCCACAACCGTTAGCACCCAATAAACCAATACGCGCTTTGGGACGAATCAGTCCACTAAGGCTGCCGATTAAATTAGTATTAGTGAAGGACTTAGAAACCTTAGTTAATTCGATTAATCTTTTTGGTGTGTTGCCTAATCCTGAAAAATCAAAATCGGCTTTACGTAAAGTATTTTTATTTTCAAGCTGATTCACTTCATCAATAATTTCATGGGCACGATTTTGTCTTGCTGTTTGTTTTTTCAAACGGGCTTGGGGACCCCTGGCAAGCCACGCTTTTTCAATCAGCATGGTGTTGCGTTTTTTATCTTCTAGACGTCTTTGACTGTCTAGAAGCATTGATTTGGTTTCTAAAAACTGGGCGTAATCACCAAATGATTTAATTAGACCATCTGGATTTCGCGGATCAAGATCAAAAATAATTTTACACGTGGCCTGTAAAAAAGCACGGTCATGGGTAACTATAAGAAATGAAATTTGATTTTCTTTAGCAATAAAATCTTCAAGCCAAAGAATACTTTGGATATCTAAATGATTCGTGGGCTCATCTAAAAGCATTAAGTTTGGTTTTTTCATCAGTTCGCGGGCTAAGGCCACACGCTTTTGCCAACCGCCTGACAAGGTGCTGATTAAAGTATTTTCTGAAAGTGATGTTTGATCTAAAGATAATTTCTGGATCAATTCAAAAGCGTAAGCAATGTTAATTCCGTCATAAGGGTCATCGGTGGCTTCGATTAAAGTTTCATAAATTGATTTATCAGATTTTGAACCATCTTCATTTTTAAATTGGGGACGTTGTTCCAAATAACCCAAACGTAGACCGTTCGAGAAAGAAATTTGTCCCGTGTCGGGTTTAGTTTGTTGGCTGATGATTTTGAGCAGTGTTGATTTCCCTGCACCGTTCGGTCCCAGTAGGCCAATTTTTTGTTCAGTGTCTACAGCAAAAGAAATATCTTTAAAAAGTGTTTTTGATGCGTAAGCTTTTGATAATTTGTGGGCTGATATCAGTGTTGCCATTATGTATTCCGATTCATTTTAAGGAGTTCTTCAATTGATAAATATTTTACGCCATCTATGAATATTATCTCAAAATATTCAAAATATTAAAAAAAGTCCATAGAAGTTAAATTCACAGATGGACTTTAACTGACCTTAAGTTTGATTTTTGGATTAATTTTTTCATACAAACTAATGAGTCTGTCTGTAGAAAATTCTTCCAAACGATTATGAAGGATTTTGCTAACTTTACCCTCATCGATTCCGATCATTTCAGCCATCTCACGTTGTGACACTTTTGTTTTAAGCTTGTAAGCTACAAACTTTTGTTGGATATCATGCCGAAATTTTTCCAAAGGTGTTGGATTCGCTGAAGGCGCTAGTGTTCCCTCTACTTTTTCTAGCCTCTTTAAAACTTTTCTAATTTCAGCTCTGCTAGGCATACCCATTTTACCTCCGGTAAGCATTAATGACTCCGATATAAATTTGATCTTCTTCCAGAAGCCAAATCAATTTATAAAGTTTGCCATTTATATTCATTTTGTCGGATTTAAAATAGGAAAATGGCGGATCTTCTCTATCAGGTTCGATCACTTCACCATCAAGCTGTTTAACCAATTGAAGAATAAGTTCGTCATTAATGCTTATTGAGTGCTTTAACTCAAAGTGAGTATCAATGATTACCTTATTAATTCTAATATAGTTAACTTTTATGTCTATTTTATACTCTCGACGTTTCACATCTGTAGATTAGCAATACTTACTAAAATTAGCAAGTATTTAATCGTTTGTGTGCAGATTATTTAATTGCAGAAATGATACGTACGTACGGCCGAGAAAATGCGGATGAGCTTGTATTATATTGTCTTTTTTTAGGTATAGCTGTGGAATCTGAGTTTTGAATCCGACTGATTTTACAAAAATATCAATAACTTGCATAGATATTTACGATTTGTTCAGTCAAATGAACAAATCGTAATAATTGAATATTTATGTCGCTTTATGGTGCATTTGGTTTATGATTTGATGGGGTGATATTCATGTTGAATAAAATAAATAAGTCTTCGTTAGTGGATCACATTAAAAAGCAGTTAACAGAAGATTTCGAAATTCTAAAAGTGGCTGCACTTGCAACATACGAAGATGCGACCCATGAAGAAAGTAAACCTGAAAATGAATACGACACACGCGGGCTTGAAGCCTCTTATTTGGCGGGGGCACAGGGTAAGCGCTTAGGTGAAATCGAAGAATTATTCACGATGTATAAGTTCTTAGAATTAAAAGATTACAAAAAAGATGATGCCATCGGTTTAGCTGCTGTTGTTGAATTAAAATT
>JANOOI010000532.1:0-1536 GCA_031421235.1 Bdellovibrio sp. | reverse complement strand
TTTCGCTTCGTGGAAGATCACAAACAGAATTCATTAATGCGCATGGAAAACAAAATGCTTTTGAAATTTTGAAAGCTCTTAAAAAAAATCATGGAGTCATTTTTGTTTTAGATCAATTTATGGGTAAGCCTTATGGTGTTGAAACAAATTTTTTCGGTCATAAAACTGGAACAGCCTATGGTCTAGCTCTGTTTGCAGCTAAAACTGAAAGGCCTGTTGTCCCGCTTTATACATATTGGGGAGAAGATCAAAAGATGCATATTGTATTTAAACCAGCTGTTGATTTATCCGTGTTTCAGAATGACAATTCAGAAGACAAGTATCAAAAGATAACCCAGAAGTTTAATAAGGACATCGAAGATATTATTCGATCACGACCAGAGCAGTGGATGTGGGTGCATAGACGTTGGAAGGATTTTGAATGAAAAATTTTATTTTCCTCTTATTTTTAGCCGGTTGTTCATCTAAGTATTTAAAATATGAAAAAGAAAAACAGCTGATTAAAAATGAAGAATTTGAAAGAAAAGTCGAAATTATCAGTGCTGATTCAACTGTGTCTTCAGCAGCCGTAGAAACTATAAAAATCCCCCCAGTAGAAAAATACAAAGCTGTTAAAGTTGCTAAAGTTAACGCCACAAAAAAAATAGCGGCGCCAAAGAAACCACTGAAACGCCAACCTGACGTTGAGGATCGTGTCGGATTTCTTGAAGGTGAGCGTCGCCCGATCAAAGACCCTTTTGTAGTCGGCGAAAAAGTCGTTCATGAAATGAGTTACTTCGCTGCCAAGGCAGGTCTTTTAACAATGGAAATTAAGCCTATGGCCCAAGTCAACCAAAGGTTATCGTATCATTTTTTTGTTGGTTTAAAATCAAGTGGACTATTTTCTAATTTTTATTCGGTTGATGATAATGTGAATACGTTTTTGGATTATGAAGAATTAGTCCCACATGTATTGAAAATTAGTATCAAAGAATCTGGCAAATTAGCCCAATCGCAGTCCTATTTTGATTTTCAAACCAATAAGGCCAGTTTTTGGGAAAAAAAATACACTGAAAAAAGTGGTGAAGAAGAGCGGAAGTTTTCTTGGGATATTCTACCGTATTCGCAAAATGCATTCAGTGGTTTATACTACATGCGAATTTTTGACTGGCAGGTTGGTAAAGAAATTGCATTTCAAGTCGCTGAAGATAAAAAGAACGTTATCTTTAAAGGCAAAGCCATCGCTGAAGAAACTTTAGATACCGAAGCAGGTAAATTTAAAACATTTAAAATTAAAGCTAGCATTCTTTCACGCGGGGCGCTCACTCAGACGGGTGATGTTTTTCTTTGGATTACGAATGATGATCGAAAATACATCGTTCGCATTGAAGCTAAAATAAAAATTGGAACAATCGTTTCTGAAGTTATTGAAATAAAACAAGGTCAAATTAACAAGTCAAATTAAAGGCTAGAGGTCAGAGTGATTCAAAAATCTCAAGTTGTCATTCAGACAGCATTTATTGGAGATGTATTCTTATCGATACTGTTCTTTAATCA
>JANOOI010000531.1:0-2385 GCA_031421235.1 Bdellovibrio sp. | reverse complement strand
ATTTTTTATTTCCAGTGATCCAATTTTAAGAGGCTGCATAAGAGCTAGCATTTTTGAAGTCTCCTTTGGTGTTGAGTAATACGCTGATAGAAATTAAATTTTTAAAACCTTATTAATTATTACGCTGCAACGCAAGGTGCGCTAGTACTTGAATTTTAGGTAAACACCCAGATAATACACTGATGAAATCTGATTCAAGCACTGGTTTTTTAAGTATATTTTTAAATATTATTATTCCTGTTTACATTTTAAACAATGGAACAAAATATGGTTTAACTCCACAGCTAGCCCTGATAGTCGCTTTAGCTTTTCCGCTTTTCGGCGGGCTTTATTCCATTATTAAAGATAAAAAAGTTAATTTTATTTCGTTATTAGGTTTGTTAAACATTTTGATTTCTGGAACCTTATCAATACTTACATTAGGCGGGATTTGGTTTGCCGTTAAGGAAGCTTTATTTCCATTGCTGATTGGATTATTTGTTTATTTTTCCAGCTGGGGAAAAAATCCATTTTTTCAAACGCTGTTTTTAAATCCAGCCGCTTTTGATACAAAAACTATTCAAAATAAATTAGCTGAAAATAATCAAGATGCCGATTTTAAAAAATTAATGAAAGCCGCAACTCAGTGGCTATCTATTTCATTTTTAATGAGCGCTGTCTTAAATTTCTTTTTAGCGCTGTATATTTTTAAACCCCTATCAGACGCTTTATCAACCGAAAATAAACAAAACTTAATTAACCAACAACTCAGCCAAATGACTTTGTATTCACTGATCGTGATTATGATTCCGTCTGTTATTTTTTTAGGGGCAATATTGTATTTTTCAATTCAAAAAATTAAAATCATGACGGGCCTTAAAACTGAAGAGCTTTTTCTAAAATCCTAGTTTATTTATCTAAAAATCCCAACCATCGTCAGGTTGCGGTGGTGGTGGTGGAATAGGACTATCACCAAAGCCTGGATCAAAAAGTCCGTCATCCCCCTGGGCTGCTGGCGTAAAATCTTCAAAAGTATCCCCTGGTATTGGATTAAAATCATTAGGCTGCGGCATGCCTATTCCTGGGTTGAAATCATTTCCAATTTCTCCAGAACCGCCACCAAAAATTCCAGGCGGTGGTGGTGTGTAAACCTGACTGTTGGCGCTGCCAAACCCTTTGCCTGATTTAGCCCATTTATTACGAGCGCGCTTACGAATTTCAAAACGCGGTCTTGTTTCAGCTAATTGTAATTCGTCTTCATCAGTGACCACTCGTTTTTGCTGGTAGTCGCTGTAAGCTTTATTTTTAAGCACGATATATTTTTTCCTGAAAGATTCCATTTCATCTTCAGCTTGTTTTTTTTGCTTCAAATCAGCTCTGTATTCCGGAGATGTTTCATCAGGGGTTGTATTTTTATCGCGCTTGTATTCTCGGGCTGCACGCTGTTGAAAAAGGTCCCATTTTTCTTGCTCTTCAAGAAACAAGCCCAATCCTTTTTCACGCTCGCGATCGATCTTTTTTTTATCGCCGTTAAATTCTCTGAAACCATTTTTTCGTAAAGTGTCATGATCTAAATCTTGCCGCACTGATCTGACTAAATCCGCTTCAGTGCTGGCTTGTTTACTGGCCTGACTTCCCCAAGTTGTTTGAGAAAAGTTCAATGATAGTATTGATGTGAGTAAAAAAACTCCTCTGAATGACATAATTATTTATCTCACATTTGAGCCGCAAGTTCATTTTAAGTTCGTTTTAGGTTCGCTTTTTTAAATTAAGCTCGACTTTTGTCTTTATCTTGAAATCAATTTGAAGTAGGTTACACGCATGGAAATACTACAGAATTTGCTATTATTTTTTGGCCAAGCACTGATCATCGTTCTTTCTATCATTGCAGTCATAGTAGCCATAGCGGCCTCCGCTTCAAAATCGAATAAATCAAAAGGTCTTGAAGTCGAAGTGATCAATGATAAATTTGATGATCAAAAGTCAACTCTTCAAGCTGTTGTGCTTAATGATAATGACCTAAAAAAGGTTAAAAAAATAAATAAAATTGAACTTAAAAAAGAAAAAAATACAGCTAAAAAAGATAGAAATACAGCTTACTTAATTGAATTTCTTAAAGGCGATATCGAAGCTTCAGCTGTAGATAATATTAAAGAAGAAATAAGCGCAGTCCTTACCGTTGCTGAAAAAAATGAAGAAGTTATTCTCAAAGTTGAAAGCCCTGGTGGTGTTGTACATGGCTACGGTCTAGCGGCAGCTCAGATATTACGGCTTCGTGAAGCGGGCCTTAATGTCACTATTTGTGTTGATAAAGTCGCAGCCAGTGGCGGCTACCTGATGTCTTGCGTGGCTCATCAAATTATTGCCTCCCCGTTTGCCATTATCGGATCTATCGGCGTTGTTGCC
>JANOOI010000530.1:0-2063 GCA_031421235.1 Bdellovibrio sp. | reverse complement strand
TTAAATTTATAAGCTGAATAAGATTGGGCCAAAAATCTGTTCTAGAAAAAATAACCAAATCAGGCTTTAGGCAATCAAGTAGCAAAGAATTATCAGATGTTGTATCCCAGCCTAAAGGAACAAATTGTTTAACACAGTCTGAAATATTAGTAAATAATTTTTCGGCAGATGGCGAACTGTAAGTTACAAAAATTTTATATTTTTTTGATTGGGCTAATTCACGAATCAAAGATTTGACGTATTCAATTTCACCGCTAGAAGCATGAAAAAGAATATTTTTCTGAGACAAGTCATTTTTTGCAAATAAAGGCAAAACAGATCGCATTTTTTGACGAGTTGCTACCCAGGCCTGAAATGACGGTGACATCAGGGGACTGATCGCTTGAACCAGACTGGCTAAAAATGGATAGATCAAATTATACAAGAGCATTTTGAACTTCTTCAGGTGTAATGCTATCCATGCATTCATGAAAGTAAATTTTATTCACGCAAGGGCCTTGGCCATGTTTACTGCAGGGTTTGCATTTTAATTGTTTTTCAATAAGTGTTGTTGTCGTTTTCGTTCTTGATGGGTAACCAAAAGGCGCTGGCCCCATCAGTGCAATCGTTTTTTTACCCAGTTGTTCAGAAAAATGGAGCATACCGGTATCATTTGTTACAATTTTTTCAGCTAACTGAATCACGGCCGCTGATTGTAGCAGACTGGTTAAACCCGTTAAATTAATGACGTTCGGTAAAGTATTCAGTTCACTGGTAAAAGTATCGTTTGGCCCGGCTAGAACTATTATTTTCTTTGCAGGATTTTTTTGAGCTAACTGTAACCAATGCTTGATTGGCCAACGTTTAAAAAAATGAGCTGCAGAGGGAACAAAAACATAGAAGCTGGCAAAATCGATGTCTTTAAGTCCTTTGCTGCTTAAAAGTTTTTTTGTTTCCTGAACGATTTTTTCTGGTAAAACCATCATCTGTGTTTGTGGAATTTCTGATGTGATATCTATTTGTTGCAAGGGTCGGATGAGATCCATTTGTCCGGAAAAAGGCTCGGGAAATAAATTGATTTTAAAATTGAGTAATAAAAATCTTTTCATACGATACATGGGTTTCACAACTTTAATTTTTGGATTCAAAAACAGTCGTACAAAAAATGATCTTAAATTATTATGAGCATCATAAACGATGGTGTAATTTTCTTGTTTTAATTTTTGGATCATTTGCCATAGACCTGAAACACCTTTGTGCTTATCAAGCGACCAGATCTGATCGACGTCTTTTGAACAACGAATAATATCTTCAAAATCAGATCTTGTTAGAAAATGAATCTCCGCAGCGGGATGTTTCTTTTTAATTAGGTAAGGAAGGCTTAATGCCTGAGTCACATCACCAATGCTAGAGAACCGTATAATTAATATCTTCATTCT
This sequence comes from Bdellovibrio sp., assembly GCA_031421235.1. Taxonomy (GTDB): domain Bacteria; phylum Bdellovibrionota; class Bdellovibrionia; order Bdellovibrionales; family Bdellovibrionaceae; genus Pseudobdellovibrio. The sequence goes on along the minus strand of JANOOI010000530.1, from coordinate 645 downwards.
TGTTTATGTAATTACAAAAAAAGGCAACTGTCTATTACTTAGCGTAATATGGCGTTTCAATTCAGTTTTAAGCTGCGCCTAATCTTAAAGTAAGGCATAGGAATTGATAATGTAGTAGGTATGGACGTGCATACAAAAAGTGTATCATTTTTAGACAGTTTAAAACTTGTTGTGGGCTATGGCGCTAAGACGGGCTTCTGTATGCTTTTTATAAGCATTTTGCCATTATCTGCACTGGCCGAAATCTCTGGTGAAGTTCAGGCGCAAGGTTTAGGTTTTATCAGTGAAGATTTCGAAAATACAAAAAAAACAAGCTACAGCTTTCTAGGCGTAAGCTTAAAATCCTACAATGCACAAGATGATGCTTTTAAAATCAACTTAAAAGGTCAGTATGCAGTTGGTGAACAAATACTCAGTTACCTGAACGTGAAAGAAGTTTATTTCTCGTTGGCGGCCCAGGCCAATTCTAAAATTCATATTGGCCGTAAATTAAACGATTGGTCACGCATCGATGAAAAATGGAACTTAGGTTTATTTCAACCCCAGTTTCGCTGGAATCCTCTGGATGTTGAATCACAAGGTCTATTCGGTTTTTTCTGGGAAATTAAATCTGGAAATCTTAAAATAACGTTTTTAGGTAGCCCG
>JANOOI010000529.1:0-2036 GCA_031421235.1 Bdellovibrio sp. | reverse complement strand
ATAGATAAAATAATTATCTTATTTTTAAGGGGAAACGATTTATGGAAACAAAATCAGTTCGATTACTTTTCACAATTATTGTTGTTTTTTACGCGTACACTCAAAGCGTCAGTGCTAGCGGCATTACTGCCGCTGGCGGATCAAATTCTTTGGATCTTATGTGCCGCAACAAAGCTAAAGAGCTAGCTGCAGAAACCTACAAGTCATGCATCACTGAATCAAAACAAGCTCAAGTGAGCCAACTTCGTGATGAATATAAATCAAAATTAGCTGATCTTAAGGACCACTACGACGGAGAACTTAACAAGATTTCTAACGGCCAGGCCAACACGTCGCAATCAGTAAAAGCTAAAGTTCAAGATTCAGACTCAAGCCCTGGAATTAAATCAGGAAAACAGTCTAAAAGTGGATCCTCTAACAGTCGCGTTAACAAAAGAGCATCTGGTGCGCGTGAAATCCCATTAAAAGACGAAGATTTATTATCAAACAACACAGATGTTAGTACAGTTGAAGTAGTTGAATTACCTATAGAATCGGAGTAAAATAAGAGCTGCAAAATAAGGAGTTTTTTATGGGTGGTCTTAGTTTAACTCATGTTTTAATTTTAGCAGTTATCTTACTTGTGTTTTTCGGTCCAAGCCGCTTGCCAGCTTTAGGACAATCGTTAGGTAAGGCCATCAAAGGTTTTAAAGATGGTTTAAACGAGATTGATGTTGAAGCTAAAGACATTAGCCAAACACAACTTGAAAAAACGCAGCAAGGTGCTTCTCAAGCTCAAGCTCAAAAAGAAAAACAGAATCAAGATTCTTAGATTTTTTTAAAGTCAGATTTTAAAGACAGTTATTAAAGATCATTGGGCGTTATCTGATCAGTAATTACACTGGTTACACCCTGATCAAAGTAAGTTTTAATACGACCCAAATCATTACAGGTCCATAAAACGATTGGGACCTTTAGTTTCATAAGTTTTTTATACTTTTTCATTCGCCAGTGCTTTTCATCTAAATGCAGAAAATGCGGCTTTGCCAATAAATTCAAAATCTGACTTTTGATGATAAAGTTATTTTTAAATTCGTTATTCATTGTTAAAAGCAGGGCCCTGAAAATTTCAGGCTTTGTCTTTCTAAAATAATATAAAGACATCGGATTAAAGCTAGAAATAATCACAAATGATTCTAGTCCAAACTTTTCAATGAGCCTAACCACTTCCTTTTCTAAATCTCTGTTGAAAACATATTTTGATTTTATTTCAATATTCAAATTAAACTTTTTTTCATTACGATCAATGATCGTTTTGTACCAGATAAAAACATCTTCTAAAGAATCAATGGGTTTAATTTGATTTAACTGGTTATATGAAACACTGTGAACAAACTGGCTAGATTGGTTTTTGTCGACAATATCTTCATCATGATAAAGCACAGCCCATTTGTCGGCAGTTAATCGCACATCGAATTCACACATCTGGTAATTATGTTCATAGGCTTTTTGAATAGATTTAAGCGTATTCTGCAGTGATTGATCACTGTACCAGAACCCTCTATGAGATTGAAGTTTTGGAATATCAAACTGAGTCTTAATTTTTGAATACAAATATTTGATCATCATTTTTTAGATTCAATATGTGGTGCTAGATTAGGTTGACTTATAAGGCCCGTCACACTGTATTTCTTTACCTTTTCATCAGATAAAAATAATTGTGCATTCACGGTTTTATTGACCCCACTGTATTCACCACTTAATCTAAAATTCAATATTTTTTCAGCCTGAACATACTGTCCTTTAGAATCGACAAGAACTAAGTTTTCATTTTTAGATAAATCCTTAGTTAAAATGAGTGATGGATTAGATAATAGAATATTCTTATATTTGATTGTTTTAAAATCGATTTGACTGCTCGCAACTGTCACCAGATCAGTCTGTAATTTTAAGCTCATTTCGGTTTGCTGACGTTCGCCTATGTAAAGTTCAAAAATATCTTCACTAAAAATAAGACCCGACAAATTAACATCTAATTCTTTAGATGAATTATTTTG
>JANOOI010000528.1:0-24996 GCA_031421235.1 Bdellovibrio sp. | reverse complement strand
CAGAATAATTGCGACCTAAAAAGAAAATTTCTCGAGCGCGTTTTTGTCCGACCATTTTTGCTAAATAAGCAGAACCATAACCGCCGTCGAAACTTGCAACATCGGCATCGGTTTGTTTAAAAATCGCATGTTCTTTTGAAGCTAAAGTTAAATCACACACCACGTGCAGTGAATGGCCTCCACCGACAGCCCACCCCGGAACGACAGCCATGACGACTTTGGGCATGAATCTGATTTGGCGTTGAACTTCTAGAATATGTAATCGTCCAAGTCTGGCTTGATCAACTTTATTTTGTTCGCCTGTGCCATTACTATCTTGGCCTTCGTATTTGTAACCATCTTTTCCGCGAATGCGTTGATCACCGCCAGAACAAAAAGCCCAACCACCGTCTTTTGCGGATGGTCCGTTACCAGTAATCATCACCACACCCACATCGGCGCTAATTCTTGCGTGTTCAAGTGCGATCGATAATTCATCAACAGTGTGGGGTCTAAACGCGTTTCTAACTTCAGGTCTATTAAAGGCAATACGAACTGTGCCTTGGTTTTTTGCCTTGTGGTATGTGATATCAGTAAAGTTAAAACCTTGAACTTCAGTCCAAGCCTGTGGGTCAAAAATATCAGAAACTTTTTTTGTCGACATATTGTGTCCCTCTTATTGCTACTTCTTTTGTAACATTGACCTTGATGCCTGTCTAATGGATGATTGTCATTATACACAAGGGGTGAATCATGGTTCACGATTTAGATCCATTTATATTTCGCATTACAGAAACATTCGGTCCACGCTGGTATGGTTTTTCATATTTATTGGGCTTTGTGTGCGCTTATTTTCTGATCAGATGGTTATCGTATCGACAAAATTCAGAACTTAAAGAAGAAATGATTTCTGATTTTATCACTTACGCAGCTTTCGGAACATTAATTGGCGGCAGATTTGGTTACTGTTTGTTCTACGATCAAAGTTTACTTTGGAGTTTTAAAGATTCATTTCCGTTTTGGAGATTTTTAGCTGTCAATGAAGGCGGTATGTCTAGTCACGGTGGAATCATTGGTATCATTGTTGCCTGTTTTTTATTTGCCAGAAAAAATTATTTAAATCCTGTTTATTTATTAGATCTAGCTGCGATCACGGGTCCTATCGGGGCCTTTTTTGGTCGTATTGCTAATTTTATTAATGGTGAATTAGTTGGCCGTGTTGCGCCAGATAGTTTTCAGTATGGTGTGAAATTTCCGTCGGACATTTTAAATTGGCCGGGTTATGAATTTGATCGTTTAGCGACTTTAAATGAAGTTGTTGCACAGGTCGGTGTACCCGCAGCGCAGTGGTCTGATATGTTAGGAACGTTTAGAACTAATTCACTATCACGCGACCAAGTTTATGCCACTTTAGAAAAAGTAATTGTTAAAATTCAAAACGGTGATGTTGCAATCAAAGAATTTATAGCACCTATGTTGGATTATAGATATCCGTCACAATTATTCGCTGCCGCGACAGAAGGTTTAATTACTTTTTTAATTTTATTTTTCTTGGCCAGAAAATCGCGAAGACCTGGGTTTATTGCAGGAATTTTTATTATTTGTTACGCAGTTATGCGAACATTTAATGAAATGTTTAGAATGCCAGATATTCAGTTAGGTTTTCAGGCCTTAGGTTTAACACGCGGGCAGTGGTTAAGTGTAGCTATGTTTGTAGTTGGTGTGGGATTACTTTTTTATTGGACACGTACGCAAACACAAACTGTTCATGGTTGGACACGCGGTGAAAACGTCAAGCTTGGATCTAGAAAGTAGATTTTTTTGGTTTGACCACAGAATTTTTTAAGAATACACTTATGGAGTATGATCCACAGACTAGCTAACCTATCTAAAACACAAAGCTTTTTCATGTTCGGAGCTCGCGGAGTCGGCAAATCAAGCTGGATTCAAAAACATTTTCAGGATGTCAACAATGTGCTTTGGATCGATCTTCTTAAATCTGAATGGGAAGATGAACTAATCAAAAATCCAGATTACTTGATTAAAGTAGTCTCTGAACAGAAAAAAAAACCGTCTTGGGTTTGTATTGATGAAGTACAAAAAATACCAAAGCTTTTAGATATTGTTCATTATTTAATTGAATCGCAAAAAATAAAATTTGCCTTAACAGGTTCCAGTGCACGTAAATTAAAACGTGGGTCTGCAAACTTATTAGCAGGAAGAGCCTTTGCTTATGAAATGTTTCCACTAACTCATTTAGAGCTTGGTGATGATTTCAATATTGATAAATACTTATCTTATGGTGGCTTACCTTCACTAACAGAGCTAACAACAACAAATGATATTCAAATGTATCTGAAGTCCTATGTCTCAACATATTTAAAAGAAGAAATTCAAGCTGAACAAATTGTTAGAAATCTTAAGCCATTTAGGTTATTCCTAGATGTTGCAGCTCAAATGAATGCAAAAATAGTTAATTTTTCTAAAATAGGAAACGATGTTGGAGCAGATACTAAAACTGTACAAAATTATTTCGAAATATTAAAAGACACACACATTGGTTTTTTATTGCAGGCTCATGATACAAGCATTAGGAAGCGCCAGAAAAAAAATCCTAAATTTTACTATTTTGATACCGGAGTTACTAGAAGCTTAAACCGAAGATTAAATATTCCTTTAAAAAAGGGAACCTACGAATATGGAGATCTGTTTGAGCAATTTATAGTTCTTGAAATGCATCGATTAAATTCTTATTTTTCTTTAGATTATCAATTTTCATATTTACAAACAAATAACGACTTAGAAATCGATATCATTATAGAGCGCCCAGGGTTACCGTTGGCTTTTGTTGAAATTAAATCAACTGATCGTATAACCGATCAAGACTTAACTTCGCTTGGTTCTTTGCTTAGGGATCAAAGTAAAAATGAATACTTTTGCCTTTCTCTTGACCCAGAAGAAAGAATTGTAAATGGTATTAATATATTACCATGGAAAAAAGGTTTAAAAATTTTAGGCTTTTGTGAAAATTAATGATTTGATACAATTATTAGATCTTCATACAATCAGCTAGTGTTGAAACAGTTTCATCACCAGTCGTAAAATCTTTAATTTTATATTCGAACTGGCCATTGTCTTGTTCAAAAATTAAAATGGCTTTTGAAGTTTTCAATTTATTAGCACGCTCTAATTTCTTTTTAAAATTACCACTTAAAAAAACTTCGCAGTATTTATTTTGCGATCTTATGTGGCTTGCGATTTTTAAACCCTGATTTAAGGCCTTATCGCCTAAAGCGATAATACTGATCGGATTTTTTTGATTGTCAGTTTGTGGTAAAGTCGCAATTAAATCGGCTAAACGATCTACGCCGGATGCCCAACCAATACCTGGCGTTTTTTGACCACCCAGCATTTCAACTAACCCATCATACCTGCCACCGGCCAAGACAGCTCCTTGTGCGCCTAGTTCTGTTGTGACAAATTCAAAAACAGTGTGGCAGTAGTAATCAAGACCGCGAACAAGTTTTGGGTTTATTGTGAAAGGAATTTCTAATAAATTTAATCCTGCAATCACTTGATCAAAAAAAGATTTTGCAGCTTCAGTTAAAAAATCTTTCATTTGCGGAGCATTCGCAATTATTTTTTTATCATTTTCATCTTTTGAATCTAGAATACGCATCGGATTTTTTTCGAATCTGACTTTTGAATCCTCAGACAACTGATCTTTAAACGGAGTTAAGTAATCCACTAAAGCTTTTCTGTAACTTTGACGACTTTCAGGATCACCTAATGTATTAATTTCTAATTTTATTTTTTGTGATAAACCAATCGATTTTAAAAAATTCCAAGCCAGGTCTAAGCATTCAATATCGGCTTGTGCATTTTCTAAACCTAAAATTTCAACACCGATTTGATAAAACTGACGGTAGCGCCCTTTTTGCGGCCGCTCGTAACGAAACATTGGGCCGTAATAATATAATTTATTGGGATTATGCTGCGCTAATCCTTCGCTGACATATGCGCGGACAACTCCGGCAGTGCCTTCGGGGCGTAATGTGATTGAATCGCCACCGCGATCTAAAAAGGTGTAAGTTTCTTTACTGACTGCGTCCGAAGTTTCACCCAGCGAACGGTGAAAAACGTCTGAAAATTCAAAAATAGGAGTTTCAATTTCCTTGTAGCCATAATTTTGTGCAAGCTTATAGGCTTTGGCTTCAATTGAGCGGAAAACTTGTTTAGTTTCAGGCAATAAATCTCTTGTGCCGCGCACGCTTTGGTATTTACTCATAGTGCTGATCATCATATCGTAATTACTGTCATGATGAAATGGATTTTAGCGGGAATTTTTATTTTTTCGGTCACTGTCGGTGGAGCGTTGTTCTATTTTAAAGGCTCAGCTACAGAAGCGGCCCCTGAAGTTGACTGGCGCTTATTAGGCGAAATGGATTATATCGAGCAAAAGGCCACTGATAATTTAAAAAAGCACGATAAGCAAAGGGTCAAAATCCCTGGTTTTATGGTTCCCTTAGAAGACGAACAAAGGCTCGTCACAGAATTTTTATTAGTTCCAAGTCCTCAAGCTTGTATTCATGTTCCAGCACCACCACCGAACCAAATGGTTTACGTCAAACTAAAAAAAGGCGTACCGGCAGCTCAGGGGCCGATCTGGGTGTATGGTCAATTTAAAATTACAGTCATGCGTTCACAGTATGGTGAAACATCATTCGAACTAGAAGCCGATTTTATAGAACCCTATAAGTAAAGGCTGATGTGAATATTTTTGAAATCAATGATCTTAAATTTAAATACGCACAGTCTAGTCAAACAGTCCTAGATATTCCGCAGCTGAATATTAAACAAGGCCAGTCTGTTTTTTTGTACGGGCCCAGTGGATCTGGTAAAAGCACTTTGTTAGAAATTTTAGCGGCAGTGGCGACACCACTTGCTGGTCAAATTAAAATTCTAAATCAAGATATGTCAGTGCTGTCACCTTCAGAAAAAGATCAGTTCAGATCAAAGCACATTGGTTATATTTTCCAGCAATTTAATTTAATCCCTTTCTTAAGCGTAGCTGAAAACATAAATTTGCCCTTTCTTTTTAATCATAAGAAAAAAAATGAAAAAACTTATTCTAGATTAGTATCAGCTTTAAATATTAAAAATATTGAACATAAAAACGTTAATCAGTTGTCAATTGGTCAGCAACAACGTGTTGCTGCTGCACGGGCCTTAGTTTTTCAGCCAGAAATTATTTTAGCTGATGAACCCACGTCAGCACTAGATTCTGATCGTCGTGAAAATTTTATTAAAATACTTTTTGAATTATCATCAGAACAAAATTCCACATTAGTCTTCGTCAGCCATGATATGTCTTTAAAACCTCTTTTTGATACAGCACTTGATTTGATCCATTTAAATAAAGCTAATAATTTAGAGAGTGAGTTGTAAATTGAAATCTAAAATGAATATTTTCAAATTAGCTTTCAAATCGATCCGGTTTAGACTTTTTTCAACAACAGCTATTATTTTTTCCTTGGTCGTCAGTTTATTGTTATTATTCAGTGTTGAAAAAATCAGAAAATCTGTTGAAGACAATTTTACACAAACAATTTCTGGTGTTGATTTGATCGTTGGCCCTAGAACAGGATCGTTACAACTCGTTTTGTATTCCGTGTTTAATATCGGCCAAGCTACAAATAACGTATCCTATGAATCCTATTTAAAATACACAAACCACCCATCAGTTGAATGGACAATTCCTTATAGTTTAGGTGACGGCCATCGGGGTTACCGTGTCGTTGGCACTAACCAAGATTTTTTTAAATTTTACAAATATCGATCAAAGCAAAATATAGTTTTACAAAGCGGACAAGTTTTTAATAATTTACAACAAGTTGTTATTGGCCATCAAGTAGCCCTTACATTAAATTATAAAACCGGTGATCAGATTGTTATTGCCCATGGTAGCACAACTGGGGATTCGTTCGAACAACATGATAAAAAACCATTCACTGTTGTTGGTGTTATGGCTGCAACTGGGACGGCATTGGATCAGTCGATGTATATTTCGCTGGAATCCATGGAAAGCCTACATACGGCAGAAGGTGAAACAAAAAGCCAGCCCTCTAGTATCACCTCATTTTTCCTGAAAACAAAAAGTCGTCTGCAGATTTTGCAACTGCAACGTGAAATCACGACAAATAAGTCAGAACCTTTGTTGGCAGTCCTTCCTGGGGTTGTTTTAAATGAATTATGGCAAAGTCTTTCACGAATTGATTTTGTATTAAAATTGATTTCTTTTTTAGTCTTAGTCGTAGGTCTGATTGGAATGATGATTTCTTTTATGACTAGTCTTAATGAAAGGCGCCGTGAGCTTTCAATATTAAGAGCATTAGGTGCAAATATCAACTTTATGATGGGTCTAATTCTTATCGAAAGTTTATTGATTATTATTTTTTCATTAGGACTTAGTTTATTTTTAAAATTTATTTTACAGTTAGTTTTAACTGATTTTATACAGAATCAATATGGATTCATTTTGTCACAGGAATTTTTAGGCTTAGTCGAATATATTATGATCGGTTCTGTGCTTGTCTTAGGCTTTCTGATTTCTTTGATGCCAGCATTTGTTTTTAGGCTGCAGTCATTAAAAGATGGTTTGAAAAATTAATATGGCTAAAAGACTCTTTAATCAACCCAAAGATGATACTAAAAACTATATTACTCCTGCTGGTTTCGAAAAATTAAGATCTGAATACCAGCAGTTGCTAAATGGTGAACGACCTAAAGTTGTTGAAACTGTGACCTGGGCAGCCAGTAACGGTGACCGATCAGAAAACGCTGATTATCAGTATGGTAAAAAAAGACTTCGTGAAATCGATCGAAGACTTCATTATTTACAAACAAAAATCGAATCATCTGAAGTCATTAATCCAGCAGATATTAATTCAACGACTATTGTTTTCGGTGCCAAAGTCAAAATAGAGAATGAAAATGGTGACCAGATAACATATCAAATAGTTGGTGAAGACGAATTTGATATAAAATCCGGACGAATTTCGTGGAAATCACCAGTAGCAAGGGCGTTATTAGGTAAAAAAATTGATGATGAAGTCAAAATTATAAAGCCTACAGGCGAAGAACTTGTTACAGTCTTAAGTATTACGTATACGGGGGGTTAATATGAAAGCAGGTTTATACTTTATCGGTTTGATGCTTTTTGTATTAATGTTCGTGATGTTTGATTATTCTGTTCGTAAAGATTACCTAACAATAATGAAATATAAAAATATACAACAGGCAGAAACCACCACAGCTGTGGCAATACCTCAGCGTGTTTTTAAATCTGAATTAATAAACTTAACAGGTCTTGTAGATCAAATGAATAAATATAAATTTGATCCAGATCAGGCTGAAAACTATCTAGAAAAAATATCAAAAAGCGTATCCACTGATCAGATAATTTATTTAGGTGAAGTTATTAGGAATTCTGATGATCGTGAAAGCCGAAGAGCATTGGCATTAAATATATTAGCTAAAAATCAAAGTCTTAGAGCGTTTGATGAAATCTCGTCTTTTTTACAATTTCAAGCTAGCTCAATAAATAATGAATTTGAAAAAAATATTCGCACTGAGGCTTTAGAACTACTGGCTACTTTTTCTCAGAAGGAACGGGTTTTAGCACAGCTGCAAAAAATATACACAACATCAGAAAATCGACTTCTAAAATTTCAAGCTGGTCGTATTATTGAATATATGAATCCAACAGATAGCAATCAACCGCTGTTAGATCAACAATCGGATCAGCAAGAATCCAAGGCAACCCGCTAATGGCAGAAGCAGGCCATCACGATCATGACCACAATCATCACCACGTTGTGAACATGCAAAGCATATCTAAAGCTTTCCTTATTGGAGCTTCGATTAATTTTTTGTTTGTAGTCATTGAATTTGGTTACAGTTTTATTTCTCAATCTGTTTCTTTAAAAGCTGATGCACTACATAATCTAACTGATGTGTTGGCTTTGGTTTTGTCTTGGTTTGGGTATAAATTAATTAGATCAAAGGCCAACCCTGAATATACTTTTGGTTTTAAAAAAGCGTCATTGTTAGTGGCCTTTGTTAATTCTTCAGCCATTTTTGTGAGTCTTTTTTATATAGTCTATGAATCGATAGAACGCTTTATTAATCCACAAGCTATTCAAGAAATGCAAGTCATCACTATTGCGACAATTGGAGTGGCTGTAAACTTAGGATCAGCTTTTTTATTTAAGAACCATCATCATGATATCAATATTAAAAGTGCTTATATGCACTTGATGGTTGATGCACTTATATCTGTCGCTGTGGTTGTATCCGGAATACTCATTAAACTAACTGGATTCAGTGTAATTGATCCTATTTTGGCAATCATTGTCGTTATTGTGATGGCAAAAAGTTCTTGGTTATTGCTTAAAGAAGCCGTTCAGTTGCTGGTGGCTAAATTACCACGCGGTCTAAATTTGAAAAAAATTGAAGAACTTATTTTAAGTTTTTCCGAAGTAAAGAAATTTCACCAGTTACGTATCTGGTCTGTGAGTTCCTTAGAAAATGCGATGATCGTGCATATAGTCGTTCAAGATGGTACTGATTATCAAAATTTAATTATCAAAATGTCCCAAAAAATTAAGCATGATTTTAAAATTCATTTTGTAACACTTCAGCTAGAAGTTGAAAGTTCTTTAAAAAGTTTGGACTGTGAAGGCTAGATTCGTTTAAGATCTTTAGTAAGGCTTTGAATGGCCCATCTGATTGTTTGCGCCATATCTTTACCGCTCAATTCAAAACCATCACGTAAATCACTCCATAGATTGGCATTTAATAATGAAACAATAAAAATCATTTTCCGCGTGTCATCTAATGATTCCATCGGCCCGTATTGTTTTTTGAATTTTTCCACGACTAAAGTCAGGAATCGTTTTCTGAAAAGCACACGAGAATTTTGCCCAAAATTAGTATAAAGATAAGCCAGAATTAGATTTTCGTTTTTATCAAAAAGTTCAAAAACATAAGCTGCAAAATCATCAAAGGACATCTTTTCTAAATTAGTTGAAGCTGCACTTAAGTATTGTGCGATATAATTTTCGATTTCAACAGTAAGCGTTTTTTTGTCTCCGAAGAATCTAAATAAAGTACGGCTTGATAGATTTGATTTTTGTGCAAGCTCTTCTAAGGAAATTTCCTGACCGCGACGGGTGACCAAGAGTTCAATATAGTTCTTGATAATAATTTGACGATTCGTGTTGGATTTATTTTCCCGCGACGAATTATCATACTTACGAGGCAATTTTTGCTTTCTAACAGCATTTAAACGTTTCATTATGATAAATATTAGTTAAAATCGTACCATAAGACAACAATGTTTTTTACTGTCATAACTAATGACATTAATGTACACTTATTAAATATGAAGAAGATCGCAGTTATTGGTTCAGGAATTAGTGGTTTAGGAACAGCGTTGTTGCTGCAACAGCAGCATGAAGTTCATTTGTTCGAATCGGACAAAAGACTTGGCGGCCATGCTTGTACGTATCAGATAAATTCAAATGCTTTGAAAACCAATGTAGATATGGGTTTTCTAGTCTATAACGAATTAACTTATCCTCATTTAACTGCGATGTTTAAATTTTTAGATGTTGAAACATTTGAGTCAGATATGTCGCTGTCAATACAGGTGCCTAGACACAACTTAGAATGGTCTGGTGATAATTTAGATACTGTTTTTGCACAACGAAATAACTTGCTGAGTCCAAGTTTTTATAAAATGGTCTATGACATTATCAAATTTCACAATGAGGCAGAAAAAAACCGAGATCTGTCTCGTTTAAACAGATGGTCTGTGGGCGATTTGTTGAGCGCCAAAAAATATTCACGCCAACTTGCGGAATGGTATATCTTACCGATGATAGCAGCGATTTGGTCTACTCCAGAAAAAAATATGATGGATTTTCCTGCGGAAACTTTTTTAACTTTTTTCATTAATCATAAATTACTACAAGTGAATGATCGCCCAATGTGGCGAACAGTTAAAAACGGCTCTAAGCAATACGTCGATAAAATCGCTCAGCTTTTAAAACATGTTCATTTGTCAGAAGCAGCTATTTCTGCAGTGACGACAGAACAGGGAATTAAATTAACAACCAATAAATCAAGCTATGATTTTGACAAGATCGTTTTCGCAACGCATGTGCCGGTGACTCGAAAAATAATGAAAACTGAAAACCAACAAATACTCAATGTGTTGAAACATTTTGAAACACAAAAAAATAAAGCTTTTTTACATCAAGATCAGACGCATATGCCACAAAGAAAAAAATGCTGGGCTGCCTGGAATGTAAAAGCACAGATGTCAGATAGCCAATTGAATGATAAAGTTTCACTGACCTACAATTTAAATAGACTGCAAAATATCGTTTCGGAAAAACCCATGCTGTTAACTTTGAATCCGACAGAAAATCCAGTAGATATGATCACTTCTGCTGAATTTGATCATCCACATTTTGATCAAAACGCCATCGATGCCCAAAAACAAATTGATCCTATTCAAGGACTAGATAATATGTATTTTGCTGGCGCATGGACGCGCTATGGTTTTCATGAAGATGGGTTATTAAGTGCAGTGAAAGTTGCTGAAAAGTTTAACATTACAACACCATGGAAGGTGAGTTAAATGGTTCAACTTTTTGAAGGTCATGTTTATCACTCGCGTGTAGAAACTGCCAAAAATGCTTTCAAGTATCCTATCTTTTATTTATTCGGTGATGTTGATGAAATTAACAGTAAAAAAAATGAATTAAAACGATTGTTTTTAAGCCTGGATAGCAAAGATTACTTATCAGGTCATGATGTAGACTTAAGTTTAAAAATAAAATCTTTTATTCAGCAGCACTTTTCTTACCAAGCCGAAAAAATTCAACTTTTAACGATTCCACGTTTTTTTGGATATGCTTTTAACCCAGTTACGTTTTGGTATTGCATAAAAAATCAGAAATTAGATGCTGTGCTTGTTGAAGTGAATAATACTTTTTCAGAACGTCATTACTATTGGCTTCATACTCAAGACGAAGACATCACCAATAAATGGCTAGAAGCTAACAAAGAATTTCACGTGTCACCATTTTTTAAAGTCGAAGGCAAATACAAATTTCGGTTTATTAACGATGGCAATAAAATCCATGCGGACATTCATTTTTTAAATTTAGATCATACGATGAAACTACAAACTTGGCTTTCAGGTCGTTTAAATTCATTAGAAAACTATTCTAAATTTAAATTATTATTTAAATACGGCTGGATGACGCCTTTGATTGTTCTGCGTATTCACTTACAGGCTGTAAAATTAATTTTCAAAAAAGTAAAATATTTTAAGAAACCGATTCCACCGAGCAAGATAATTACAGATGGCATAGCCATCAAGGAGATTACAGATGGCGCAACCATCGTTCGCAGCTAGATTTTTTATGCAAATTTTAAAAAGTGCTAAAAATGGTCATGTGGAAATTACATTTCCAGATGGTAAAAAAGAAAAGTTTGGCGATAGTAGCTTTGTGGCGCATGTACATATCAAAGAATGGTCGGCGATCGATCAAATGGTGCAAAAAGGCGATTTAGGTTTGGCCGAAGCAGTTATCGAAGGGAAAGTCGATGTCGACAATATGGCAGCACTAATTGAATGGGCCTGTCGTAACGATCAGGCATTAGGGCGTGCTTTACACGGCACTTGGGTCGGAACTTTGTTATATAAAATTAAATTTATGCTCAGTCATAATTCTAAAACTGGTGCCAAGAAAAATATCATGGCTCATTATGATTTAGGAAACGATTTTTATAAACTTTGGCTAGATCAGACTATGACCTATTCATCTGGAATTTTTAAAACAGGGCAAGAAACCTTAGAACAAGCCCAATTAAACAAATACGACCGAATGATTGAAACGCTGAATATTAAATCGAGTGATCATGTTTTAGAAATCGGTTGTGGTTGGGGTGGTTTTTTTAGCCGAGCTGTGGAAAAAACCGGTTGTAAAGTCACTGCGGTGATGAATTCACCTAGTCAAGCGGCTCACAATCGCGCCATGATTCAAGCCAAAGGCATGAACGGTCACATTGATCTTAAAGAAATGGATTACCGAGATATTGAAGGAAAATATGATAAAGTCGTTTCAATTGAAATGATTGAAGCTGTTGGCGAACAATATTGGGATAATTATTTTCAAAAAGTGTCATCATCAATTAAAGTTAAAGGTCAGGCTATTATTCAAGGAATCACTATTCATGATGATTTATTTTATAGCTACCGGTCTAAGCCCGACTTTATTCAAAACTATATTTTTCCGGGTGGAATGCTTTTAACAAATAGTATTTTCGATCGTAAAAGCAAAGAAAACAATATGGTCCTTGCTGATCAATTTGAATTTGGAATTTCATATGCAGAAACATTAAAAATGTGGCGTCAAAGATTTAATGAAGTTAAAGACCATGTGACCCGAATGGGCTTTGATGATAAATTTATGAGAATGTGGAATTTATATTTATCGTATTGCGAAGGCGCATTCAGAGCCCAACGCATAAATGTTGGTCAATACATGATGGAAAGAGTTTAGAATGAGCCATATGGTTAAGACATTTATTTCTGCTATGGAAAAAGGGTTAGTTCCTGATTTAGTTATTCGTACAGGAATCAAACATCTTTTAAAACAAAGACTTATTGATATGAAAAGTGATGAACTCAATGCCAACGGGCAGTTCATCAAAAAGTATGCTGATGCTTTAAAAAAATCTGACTTAGCTATTATGACTAAAGAAGCTAACGAACAGCACTACGAAGTGCCAACTGAATTTTATGATTTATGTTTAGGCCCACATAAAAAATACAGTTCATGTTTTTGGGATGAAAACTGTAAAACTTTAAAAGAAGCAGAACAAAAGGCCCTGGATCTATCCATTGAACATGCGCAAATTCAAGACGGCATGCGTATTTTAGAATTAGGCTGTGGTTGGGGGTCCTTATCGTTAGAAATGGCGAAGAGATTTCCTAAATCTAAAATCACTGTAGTTTCAAATTCAAAAACGCAAAAAAAATATATTGATGATCAGGCCATTCAGCGTGGATTTACAAATCTAGAAGTTTTAACTCGTGATTTAGGAAAACCCGAAAACTATGAATTTGGCTCTGACTTGTTTGATCGGGTCATGAGTATTGAAATGATGGAGCATCTTAGAAACTATGATTTATTTTTCAAATTAGTTTCACAAAAAATGAGCCCACAGGGAAAATTCTTTATCCACATTTTTACTCACAAAACTACGCCATATTTTTTTGAAATTGAAGGTGAAGACAACTGGATGGGAAAATATTTTTTTTCAGGTGGACAAATGCCAGCCAGAGATTTATTTGATTTATTTGATGATAACCTTGTTGTTCAACAAAAATGGGATTGGAATGGTCAGCATTATCAAAAAACACTAGAAGCTTGGTTGCAGTTAATGGATCAGAACGAAACTGAAGCCAGACGATTATTTATTTCAGCCTACGGTCAAAATCAGACCGAAGCCTGGGTTAATCGTTGGCGAGTTTTTTTCATGTCATGTTCAGAACTTTTTGGCTATAATAAGGGCCAGGAATGGGCTGTAACACATTACCTAATGACTAAAAAATAAAGTAAATAAAGGGCGTAAATAGCTATGAAAAATGGTCTTATTGTTTTCTTTTCAATAGTTTTAGTTTCAATGTTAATCGTGACCTCTTGGGCCAGTCTTCATGAAAATGTTATCGCCGGCGGTGCAAAAATAATTGCTGAACCCTGGGGTATAGCCACATTGTTCGATACTTATTTTGCTTTTTTCACATTTTATTTTTGGTTGGCCTATAAAGAAAACCATTTAGTCAGAAATCTAATTTGGCTAGTGCTTGTTATTTTATTAGGAAATATTGCCATGGCTGCTTACGGTCTTTTAGAAATTCGTCGATTAGGAAAAAATTTTACGACTGAAAAGTTTTTAACAGAAAGAAAAGCTTAAATTTATGTTAGCCAAACTAAAAGAAAGTATCAAAAACCAAATAACCCAAGGGGCAACACCAGAAAAGTTATCACAAAGTTTAACTGCTGGTATCCTTATTGGATGTTTTCCTGTGATTGGTGTTACAACGCTTCTTTCTGGTTTGGCAGGTTATTTTTTTAAAATGAATCATATTGTGATTCAATCAGCAAATTATTTAATGTACCCTGTTCAGATTTTGATGGTTCCTGTCTATATCAAATTAACGAGCATGATTGTCGATCTTGGTGATGTGCCTATCAGACCAGATCTAATCATTCAGCTATTCAAAGATGATAAAGCATTGTTTTTTAAACAGTATGCCCTAGTTGGACTGTATTCTGTGATTTTGTGGCTGATCGTAGCGCCATTAATTTTTTACGGATTAAATCGACTGATTTTACCGTTTGTTAAAAGAATCAAAAATAACTTTCACCAGGGGCATTCATGAGTTCAACAACAATTCTTTTTGCAACGTTGATTTGCACAGTGCTTATGATGACGCTTACGTGGTGGTGGGCTGTTAAAATTGAAAATTTTGGCATTATCGATGCGATATGGTCATTTGCTTTTTTAGTGCATGCTGGTATCTTTTATCTTTTTTCAGAAGGTGAACCAACACGAAAAATTCTGTTTTTTTTAATGATCGGTCTTTGGAGTTTTCGATTAGGTTATTTTTTAAGTCGCCGAATAGCCAGTCACCACCCCCATGAAGACACACGCTACATTATGCTTAGACAAGAATACGATACCCAGTACAAAAAAAAGTTTTTTATATTTTTTATGTATCAAGCTATTAGTGTTTCAATTTTAACACTGCCGTTTATTTTTGTATTTAAAAACACAAATACTGATTTAAGTTCACTAGAAATAGTAGGTTTTATTGTTTGGCTTTTAGCAGTTGTAGGTGAATCAGTGGCAGATCATCAAATGAATGTTTTTAAAGTTAACCCTAAAAATAAAGGACAGGTTTGTAATATAGGATTGTGGAATTATTCAAGACATCCTAATTATTTTTTTGAAAGCTGCATATGGTGGGGATTCTTTATTTTTATGCTAGGAACTGCCGGATTAATTTGGTCAGTTTATGCGCCATTAGTTATTTTGGGTTTATTGTTGTATGTCACAGGTGTGCCACCATCAGAAGCACAGTCTATAAAAAGTCGTGGGGATCTTTACCGCAAATATCAAAAAACAACATCTGTTTTTATTCCTTGGTTTCCAAAGAAGGACGTTTAATTATGTCGAAAATAGTATTCATTGTTTTTAGTCTATTTCTAGGATTAACAATCCAGTCCGAAGCCAAACAAAAGCGGGTGGGTTTATTTTACCCGATTGGTGAAAAAAACGAAAAACATCTTTTTAAACAAGTCAGTGAAATTGATATTAAAGATGATTTAAATCGCGAAACATTTTCTGAAATATTTGATGCTGACGGAGTTATTTTATTAAGAGAAACAGCAAGTGTCGTGAACGGGCAGATTAAAAATCAAACTATGGATGTTTTTCAGATCAATGAAAGATACCAATTAGATGTTGTTGACGGAAAAGCTCAGTTTAAAACATTTGATATTAAAGACATAAAAAACCCAAAACTAAAATCCGAAAATAAAGTCAAAATTAATGATTTGTTTTTTACAGGTCCCAGTTTAGAATTATTTATTAAAAAAAATATAGTTGAATTAAAAAAGAAAACAAAAAAACTTGAATTTGGCATATTTGAACTAGAAAAGCCAATTACATTTGATGTGGGACCTACAAAAAAAATGTTTAAGGATTCTGAAAACTTAATCCCCATAAAACTAGAAGTGAATAGTTTTTTATTTTCATTGTTTGCTGAACCCTTGTTTCTAGAAGTTGATCCAGATACAGCTGCATTAAAACGTTATCGAGGGCGAACACCTGTGCGTATTGTAAAAAATAAAAAATTAGTTCCATTCGACGGTGATATTTACTATGAGATCACTAACTAAGGAAAACATGCTAAAAATTAATTTGATTATTATAAGTATTATTTTATTATTTTTTTCGTGTTCATCATTGAATTTATTTCAAGACGATGTCATCAGTATTCAAAAAATTGAATATTCAAGTCACGACAATTATAATTTAAAAGCAGATGTTTATTCTAAAAAAGGTTTTGAACAAAAAAATGTTCCAACTGTGATTGTGATTCACGGTGGTGGCTGGAGAAATAGAACTGGCGATATGGCTGATATCTGCAAAAAAATAGCCTCACAGGGTTATAAAGCCATTAATATCACTTATCGGCTGGCTCCACTAGCGCATTATCCAACACAATTATATGATGTGAAAGCGATTATGTATTGGATCCAGAAAAATTCTGACAAATATCATATTGATCAGAACAATTTATTTATTTGGGGATATTCAGCTGGTGCGCATTTAGGTTTTTTACTAGCTAATGAATCTGATGTGTCAGTTAATGCAGTTGTTATTGGTGGCACGCCTACGTATTTACCTGGTTATCCAAAATCTGATATGATTATCGATTTAATGGGAACAAAGTACGAAGACAATAAACAAGGTTGGGAGGACGCTTCACCTTTAGTGAGAGTCAGTGAAAAAACTCCTCCAACTTTTATTTATCATGGTGAATATGACATGCTTGTCGGTATCGATCAGTCTGAAATGTTAGCTAGACAGCTAAAGTTAAAAGAACGTCCCTATGAATTTTACAGAGTACCTATGATGGGACATCTAGCAGTTTATTCTTTTTCAGATGAATCTGAAAAAAGATCTTTAGAATTTATTAACCGCTATATAAAAACTACTTCGCTGTCATCCAAAGGCGAACAGCAACAATAATTAAAAAAATTGAAAACATTCTGCTTAAAGTAGTCGACTGCAAACCAGAAGCGAACTTTGCGCCGAATAAAGCGCCCACGAACATCCCGGCAGCGATAATTAAACCAATCTTAATGTTTTCATGCAGAATAAACCCAGCTTTATAATAATGAATTGCGCCTAAGATTCCCACTGGTAAAATCAAAGCAACTAACGAAGTAGCCGTAGCCATTTGTTGTGGATATTTAAAAAAATACAGCAGTAATGGAACGATGATGACTCCGCCACCAATACCAAATAATCCTGAAGAAATACCAGCCATTAAACCAATACCTAAAGAGATTAAAACCTGACTTAAAATCATAAAATTACACCTTATGGTTGATATTAATTTGTCGTAAATTTTCAGCGTCTTCCAGAGCGTTAACGACAGTGTACTGATCTAACCAAGAAACAGTCACAACTTTATTCGGAATACCCAGTAATTTTGTGGTTTGTCCGATAATTGTGTCATCATCTATGTAAGATGATTCTCTGAATGGAATATAACTTATTTTAAAAAGTTTGACGGGGACTTGGCTGCGCTTCGCGATTTCAAACGCCCCTTTTTTCCAACCGATAGCTTCATCTAGTGTCGTTGTTCCTGAAGGAAAGATCACCAAGTGAGCCTTTTTTTCATTCAGTTGTTCGCCGATTTTTTGACGAAGTAAAGATCGATCAGCTCGTGTTTCACGATCTACAAACAATGTACCAACGCGCACGGCACCTTGGCCAATGATGGGCCACTTTTTGACTTCGACTTTAGAAAGAAAAACAACTTTCGGATGAGCTGCCATCAAGACAAGAATATCTAAGAAACTAAAATGATTACCGACACAAATTGTAGCGCCATCTTTTGGGGGCAGTCCGTGAAGTACAAGTTTAAAACCCAAAAAATCAAGAACACTTTGAGCCCAACGTCGCTTAATTTCAGTAATATTTTTGGGTTCAATATAACTGAGTATTAAGTATTTGAGTGTGATCACAAAAGGGATTATCGACATTAATATGAGTTTAAATTTCATGGCACCTTCATTTTAATTTCGATCGCCTAGTTTTTTCCAAAGCACAGGATCTAGTTTTTCAACTTCAAGAATCGTTAAAAAATCAATGCAGTCAAAGGCTTTATCAAAAGCAGGTATACCAGACATTAAACAACCCATGTTTAAATAGGCTTCACACAACGGAGGTAGAATTTTTTTTGCTTCTGACTTTTCATCTTCAGTCAGTGGTCGGTTGTATTTTTCAATGTAAGTATTAATATTTTTCATTTCGTAGTCTTTGGTCGGCACGACATTAAATTTTGTATCGATTTGATTGTTCTGTTTTAAATAATGATAAAGCAATGCAGATTGATCGGGCGAATTTGTGACCACAGTGGCACAGCCAAATAAAATCTGAGCATTGGCTTTTGTCATGTATTCAACAATGCCCCGCCAAAGCATGAGGATAACTGCTCCTTTGCGATATTCTTCGTAAATGCAAGCCCTGCCTAATTCAAGTTTGATCACATTTTGATCTAAAATTTTTTGAATTTGAAACTCAGAGGAAGAAAAAAATAAATCTGAATGACTAGAGCAATTTAGACGATAGGTACCAACAATTTTTTTTGTTTTATTTTCAATGATAATAAGATGATCACAAATTGCATCGAACTGATCTGTGTCTAGACCATGCGTTTCAGTTTTGCCAATTATTTCACGATGAAAAACCTGATAACGTAATTTAAAAGCTTCATCTAATTCTGCCTGAGTGGTCACAATCTTATAACTATAACTGCCACGGGTTTGTTCAATATAAATTTTGGGATTTATTTGGGCTGTCATTGAATACTAAGTGACCACTCAAAAATTTGTTGAACATGTTTAAATTGAATTTGCGGATGGGCTAAAATAAGTCTCAAGAATGTTCCGTTTTCGTCATAAGAATAATTTACCATGGCTTGATCCTGATCTTTAAGCTTTTGCCTAACAAAAGTTGACCAATTCGGATTAGGCTTCATTGAAGGTGGTAAGACACGAACACAAATATTTAAAAATTCTGGTTCTGCCACAAGCTGTAAACGGGGTTGTTCTTTAACCCAACGAACAGTTTCATTTTGAACATGGTATAAATGATCGATCATTTTTTTAAATCCTAAAGAGCCCTGGCTTTTCCAAAGCGTCCAAAATGCGAAGGCATCAGGATTGCGTCCACACTGCCATGACTGGCGTCCCATATCGGGCTTGTCACTTTCACTGTGAAATAAATAATCCCCGCCAGCGACGTCATTAGCCTCAAATAGAAGGCCTTTGTGCTGTGTTAAGAAAAAACTACAAGTTAATTGAGCGCCCAGAAGTTTATGCGCATCAAAGGTCATCGAATCACAGCGTTCAATTTGTGGTAAAAGCTGTTGCCGTTTTTCAGAAAACAAAATTGGCCCACCCCAAGCTGCGTCGACATGAAACCAGATTTTATATTTTTCACAAAGATCTGCGATTTCAACAGTTGGATCGAAAGCCCCTAAAACTGTTGTTCCCGCAGTAGCACTAATTAATAGCGGCACTTCACCGTTAGCAATGGAGTGTTTAACTTCTTTCTCTAATTCTTGTAAGTCTATACGGCCGTCAGTGTGACTTTTCACAGTGACTAATGAATTCAATCCAAAACCTAAAGCTACACATGCTTTTTTAAATGAATAATGTGATTCCTGAGAAACAAATATTTTATATTTATCGCCAGACATTCCAGTCGTTTTATAATGAGGATCATGTTTTTGTCTGGCACAATGTAAGGCCATGAAATTAGCAGCACTTCCTCCAGAAACAGTGATGCCGTCTTGATGGTCTTTATCCCAACCGATCAAATCACAAAGTTTTTGAATGGTTTCTATTTCGATGGTTGTGAAAACTGGGCTGGCTTCGAACGTGGCAGCAGTTGTCCGTGATTTAGTAATCACATCTTGAGCCAATAAATTTTCAGGGGGAACAGATGAAAACAATTGGTTCATAAAAAAAACAGAATGGGTTTGCACATTTTGTTTTTGAACTTCGGATAAAAGTTTTTTCAGTTCCTCAAAAGGTAATCCAAATTCTGAAAGCTCCACATCAATGAGTTCTTTAATTTTTTGTGGCGTAATTGATGCGAACTGATTTTTAGTTTCTGTTTGAACAGCTAACTGAGGAGTGTAAATGTGAAAAGTTTTTCCATTTTCAGTTAAACACTGAATTTGGTGTTGCGCTCCGGCAGGTGTTGAAATCACATCACCGACTGAATAAATAAAAGTTTCTTGTTTAGTCCCCAGCAAATGAGTATTTTTAAATTCACCAGATTGGATCAGCACATGGCATTGGCTCCAGCCATGGGAATGGATTTCAGAAAGCGCACCAATTGACCAATCACAACTGACCACTTCAAATTCACTATTTTTATGAAGAACTGTACGTGTGTAATTCAATGGGCTTTTGGAATTTTTATTTTTAGAATCTTTTTCTAAGTTGGACATAGTTTTCCATTAATAAAGATCTGTTAAAATAGACAATAACTAAAGAACACAGAAAAACAGTCACTGCAAGAAAGAACAAGGTGCCGCCGTCATTTTGAACTTGTATTCCAAGTATAAAAATATGGCTCATGAGAGCCACTCCCATGACACCTAAACTCATCAGTGCGCCTACAGCTGATGTTGCTGGAATTAATAGCAAAATACTGACAATAAGCTCAATCACTGCAGTGAAAAAGCGACCCCATGGTTCTACACCTAATTGACTAAAAATGTAGATAGATTCAGGTGCACCAGAGAATTTAAAAAACAAAGTTTGCAGTAAAATACCAGCTGCGATAATTCGTAAAATAAGTAAAAGTTTTTTCACTAAAATTACTCTTAAAAATGAATTAAGCGACTTTTGGCGTTAATAAACATGATTGTAATCTCATTAAACTTCAGTCATCTTGCCAGCTGATGAGTTCTTATTTTTTCTATCTCTTTTTTGGCACTTTTGTTCTTGAAGATTTAGCTTTAGCCACAGCCTTAACATTAGTCGCTGAAGGTAAACTGTCTCAGTCTGTTGCGTTTTGGGCCTGTTTCAGCGGGATAGTTATAGGTGATGTCGGCATTTACATAATGGGTTTCGCCGCTCAAAAAATTACTTGGCTAAAGCGTTTTGAAATTTATCAAAAGGCTTTAGCAAAAATAAACGAATTTGGACAAAAAGCATCCGTTTCAGAATTGATTGTGATTTCAAGATTTATACCTGGGACCCGGGTCATCACATATTTATTAGCAGGAATTACGCAGTATTCTTTTTGGAAATTTAATTTTTTAACAGTCATCAGTGTGGGTGTATGGGTCGGTGTCGTTTTCTGGGGAGGATTATCGCTGATTCAAAAACTTCAACAAAACTGGTGGGTCTCTTTAATCGTTTTATTTTTAACGTTTTGGCTGATTAAAAAAACAATATTACCATTTTTAAATAAGTGGGACCGTTTAGTTTTTTTAAATTCTTGGAGAAAATGGACACATTTTGAATTTTGGCCAGCTTGGTTTTTTTATATCCCATTTTATTTTTATTATGCTTACTTATCCCTGAAAACACGAAGTTTTTTTACTCCATTTTATGTTAATCCGAATGTGTTCAACGGAGGAATTTTAGGAGAAAGTAAATGGGACTTTTTACAATATTTAGACTCACAAAATCCGGCCACATTAAAAAGTATCAAGATTAAGCAAAGTGATTCTTTAGAAACGTTATTTGAAAAATTTAAACAGGAATCATTTCAGTATCCGGTTATCTTAAAGCCTGACGTAGGACAGCGCGGCTTTGCCGTTCGCATTATTCGTAGTGAAGAGGCTTTAAAAACCTACAGATCAGAAGCCCAGTTTGATTTGATTCTTCAAAGTTTAAGTCAACACCCCTGCGAAGCAGGTCTATTTTACATTCGTAAGCCAAGTGAAAAAAATGGAATAATTTATTCAGTCACTGATAAAAAATTTCCATATGTTGTCGGTGATGGTAAAACCCCATTAGGGGATTTGATAGCACGCGATCCACGGGCCCGGATGATGCTTTCCACATATTTTTCAAGACACAAAGATCAACTGGATCAGATTATTGCTAGGGATGAAAAATATTTTATTTCTGAATGTGGTAATCATTGCCAAGGGGCTTTATTTTTTAATGGGCGCGCACTGATTACTGATCAACTGACTGAAGCTGTCGATCAGATCAGTCAGCGGTTGCCTCATTTTTATTTTGGTCGCTTAGATATTAGATATAAAGACACAAACACGCTTAAGCAGGGCTTAAACTTCGAAATCGTCGAAATTAACGGGGCCGGTGCAGAAGCTACGCATATTTGGGATCCTAAAACCACTTTGCTAGATGCTTATAAATCATTATTTAATCAGTGGGATATTTTATTTGCTATTGGTTATCAACTTAAACATGATCAAACACTTAAACATCAAGTTCGTATTTTTTCATTCTTTAAAGAAAGCTTCAAAGTTTATTTCCGCAAGGGAAAATTAACAACATCATCATAATTTATTTCAAAGACTTCATCGTAAATTCTGCTTAAAAATTACAATTAACACTGTGTATAAAATTTCGGTGTGGTTAATTTTTAGGTGAATTACAAAAATTCAGTTGTTACGTTTATTGTACAAAGAATCTGGTTCTGAAATAAAACTATCGGCATGAGGGGTATCAATGCGATTCAATTTTTCAGTGGTTTTAGTCGTTTCTTTTTTGTTCACTGCAATTCATGCAAACTCGACGGAAAAAAACGAGTACTACGGTCCCGACTTCGAAGCTTCAGTCCAGTCTGGCCAAATTAAAGACCGTGAATTGTTAAATCGTCTTCATTCGATCATCAAACAAAAACATAATTCATTAGGTTACGATCGTGCCAGAAAATATTTGTTTGGCGAAATGCATTTAGATCAATTAGCCAATGGCACATATACTGTTAAAGACGTTTATTGTGAAAAAAACTTCACGGATGCTGATTTTGACGGAAAGCCAAATATTGGTCCAAATCTTGTTCCTAGCAATGGCAATATTTTAAATACTGAACACACTTGGCCGCAAAGTCGTTTCGGCGGAAAATTTGATAAGGATATGCAGAAATCAGATTTACATCACTTGTACCCATCAGATTCGGAAATGAATTCACGTCGTGGAAATCTTCGTTTCGGTTATGTTGGAAAAGATCTTGAAAATTTAAGATGTCCTGGTAATCGTGTTGGCCCGCAATCAGGCGGCAATCACGTGAGCGTTTATGAACCACCAGTTAGTCACCGTGGCAATGTAGCCCGCGCCATTTTTTATTTTGCAGTTCGATATAAAATGCAAGTGTCACCAGATGAAGAAGCAGCTTTGAAAGAATGGAACAAAATTGATTCAGTAGATGAATTAGAAAAAAAACGTAATGAAATTGTTGAAAAATATCAAGGTAATCGCAATCCATTTATCGATTATCCTGATTTGCCAGAACATATTTCAACATTTAGTAATTCTGCATCAGAATAATCATTAAGCTGCTATTTGCTTTTATAAATCCAATTTCTGTGGGTCGCGTTCTTCAAAAGACTTAAATCATGACGTTTTAGTCTTTTTCCATTAAGTAATTTGTCTAAAATAATTGTTTTATTGTAGATGGATTCGTTTGTTTCATAACCTGAAGCCATGCCACTGTACATCGAGATATGCCCACCTTTTTCTGATAATAAAAACTGAGCGCTGCTCAGTGTCGCTTTTTTGAAATGAAGATCAGATAAATCTGCTGGTGTTGCACTATCAGTTTCACCTTGAATATACGATGTGAAAACTGAAGTTTTAAATTTTTCTGCAAAATACGATTTATTTCTATCTGTGTTGGTAAAGCCCAAAGGCTGGCAGTAAAGTTCTTGAAAATGATTTTTTTGATCTGGAATTAATTTACTGTTTTCTAAATTTGAATAAAAACTAATTCCTGTAGCATTCATGCTCATTTCCTGGCATCCGATCATCCCCTGCATAACAGCACCAGAAAAATCACTTTCAGATATTGGCGGGTAGGCGCTGAAGTTTTTAAGTAAATTTAGTTTGGTTTCTAAATCGGAATTTTCAAAAACATTTTTTAGAAAATCATTGAGCATTTTTTGAGAATCATCAGAATAAAGCAGCATAGATGTCAGTCGTGAAAACCAATTTTTTTGTAACTTGGGATGGGCTGAATATTCCACAACTTTATTTTGAATGCTTTCAGGTAATTCATCAAAATATTTTTGAACGTAAAATTGTCTTGTTGAATTCTGGTAAAAAGCATCATCACTGCGATAAACAGTGCCCTCAAGTATCACAGCACGGGTTTGATCGGGATAAAAATGACCAAAAAGATGTGCGGGAATTGTTCCATAGGAAACACCATAAATTGATACCTGGTCTAACTTTAAGTGCTTTCTAATTTGATTGATATCATGGGCTGTGTAATCAGATCTGTAAAAAGATCGATCTAAATACGTATTTTTATTTTGCGGTTTAGAACAAGCAATCCCGCGTTGATCAAAAAATACGACATTCCAATGAGTTAAATCAAAAGATGAATCATGTTCATGAGAGCCAGGCCCACCTGAAACAAAAATCATTGTTTTTAAAGCGCGATTAAATGGTTTTTTAGTCCAAGCATAAATCAAAGATTTTTCTGATTTAAGTGTTCCGTAATGATGAGGGATCGTCACCCACAAAGGGTATTCATTTTCTAGATTTTGGCAGAATTCTGGTCCTGATTTATAAGGTGTATTTATTAACGGATTAACAATATCAGTCAGTAATTGGGCCGACAACTGAACACTAAATAACAGAATAAAAATAACTAATCTGACAAGAATCTGCATAGACCTAAAGTATCATTTTTTAGGGATTATAAAATGAAAAATAAGACAGCTTTGTAGGTCTTACAAAGCTGTCAAAAGTTTTAACACTTAAGATGCAAGCTGTTGTTTCTGAGCGATTCTGTCCGGTTAATATCTGAGCGATAGTGTCCGGTTGCGGTTAACTTGCTTTTCTTAGTTTCGACTTGTTTCCGTAATCACTTAATCTTTTATTTGTAAATATCTTACAATTTATTTTACGA
>JANOOI010000527.1:0-4700 GCA_031421235.1 Bdellovibrio sp. | reverse complement strand
AATGCGAAGGCCAATCCCTATTTGTGTATGCAGATTCAGATAAACGAAGACCCCTGCGTATCAGGAAAGAATACCTTTGGCTTTAAGCCAATTTTTACAAGCAAGGTCACTAATATCCAGAAAGGCCTTGAAGATTAAATGAAAATTTACCGGTATTTACCCCTCATATTTTTTATTGCATTTCAGGCGCAAGCTAGCGTTCTGCCCCCGACAGCAGTCTCTGATGCAGAAAACGAAAAAATTTGGCAGACTTATTGTAGTGGTGATCGTAAAAGCTCTGAAATTCCCAGGCCTAATTATCAAGAACCCGAAGTTATCAAAGCGGTGCAAAAATTGAGCATGGTTTCTGCTTTAAGTTTTTATTTTTATTCAGGACCACTTTACGCTTACAATTTAAAAATAGCAAAAGAGCTAATCGACGCTCCAGCTGACTTTCCTGACATCAAAGAAGTTAAGAATGGCAAAAAAAACGCCCATGCTTTTATGACGGTTTTGTGTGGTGAGTTCCGTGATCGACCCACGTTAATCAAAGCAAAAGTGCGGTGGGTAAATAAAATGTACACACTTCCTGTAGAACCTCAGAAGAAAATCAACCTGAATAAAGAACTTTGGTCGCAGGTATCGGCAGAATCCTATGCCAAATACATACAAAACACCAAAAATATTTTCGAAGCGAAAGATCTGTTTTTCAAAAAAAATAATTATCGAAGCTTCCTTGGCAAGTACAATGAGGACTTTCCTGTCGAGCCTTTTACAATATGTGAAACAAAATTCATTTTTAAACGCTATGTTGAAGTCGGCGCGCTTTTTGAGACAAAGAATTTCAAAAATTATCGAAAAGAATATACAAAGTTTAAGGTACGGTGCAGTTCCGAAGATCTTTCTTATATATATGACTTCCGAGGTGATTCTAATTTCAAGCCAAATTCTCCGGAGTCAAACGGCATGATCTGGTATTCTTCGACTATTACAAATAGCTGTGTGCGCGTTGATGGAAAGTATGTTTTGAAAGAGTTTGCAAAAACCAGAGTTGCCGACCCTGAAATTTGCGAAAAGTATTTTAAAACTCCGTTTGCACATCGTTGGTCTGCAGCCCGAGCTGGTTTAAGCGCTTGGCTATTTCGAGATTCAAAACATGACCGGGTCTTTTCAGACACTCGAGCAAAAGTAACTATCGTACCAAACCTGACGCCACAAGAGAAACCTTTCGGATTTAAACTGCCGTATCAAACAAAATTTGAAGACCAAATTGAAGAGTTAGCTAAGAACGAAAAAGGTGAATACATCACATGGGATCTAACGACCGGTGCAGATATTGTTTTAACAACAGACCAAGTCGTTGAAATGCAAAAAGAAATCGATGATAAAAAATCATTATTGGCGCAAAAAAAGAAAGAGGCCGACAGTCTTCGATTTGATTACATTCCATTTTGGCAAAGCAATCAGGAAAATTTTTGGAAACTTTCCGATCTGGGTTTTAATACGATTGTTGGATTTAGTGAAGTGAGCTTAGGCAATATAAAACCAAACCGGGAATTTGCTTTCGAAAGACTTCGAGACGCAGTAAATCGGCACACGGACTGGTATGCATCGGGTTATGATGACGGCAGCACAACTGTACGTGAACAAGCTTACTCACCGTTCGTTGCTAGCAGTTATGAAATGAGTGCCTCGGATGCTTTCACTGCGCCTGGCGTGACAGTTCAATCACCAAGTGATGGGTGCAAGCACTGGATGTTTGTTTTTAAATTAAAATTAGATCAATGGTACACAACTTTATCTGTGCAACAGAAAAAGCCCATTAACTTTGATCGGCACTGGTTAGACGAAACAAGTTTCGGAACCAATGAACTAGCAGATAGCGAAAGAGCATTGGACCGTTTGGGAACTGCACTTGAAGGTGAAATGGATTCTATTTTATATTTGCATAACATCACGAAGTACGATGAAGTAAACGCCAAGTGTGGCGCTGAATATATGGAATAGATTTGCGGAGTTATTATTAAAAAATAAGTATGAAAAAAAAATTAAATGTGTATTTTAAATTATTTTTATTTTTTATTTTCACACCTGTTTTGATTGCTGGTTCATTTTATGCACTTGAGCAAAGCGGTTTTTTTAATATAAGCCATGTCGAACTTGAGCTTAAAACGTCCCATGATCAAAAAAACTTTGCTTACCCTTATCTTGAAGAACTTAATCATAAACTAGTGGTTTACGAAGGTGAATCTTTGTGGCGCTTTTCATTAAGTTCAATTTCAGATATTTTAAAAAAAGAAAAATGGGTCAAAGATTTCAGGATTAGTAGATCTTGGCCATCAACTTTAGTTATTGAAGTTGAACCGCATAATTTAAGCTATCTGTTAGTGAGCCCAGCGCGATTGCTACAGGGTTTTGTTAAGCCTGTTACGGATGATGGTCAGATTTTATCTGAAATCGATACTCGCCAAGCGCCAGCATTAGCTTTACTAAAAGGCGAAGTATTTGCACATGATTTGCAAAAACGTAAAAAAGCAATTGAGTTGATTAAGTCACTACCGGCCGACGGAAAAATGAGTCATAAATTAGTTTCTGAAGTGGGTTACGATTCAAGTGAAGGTTACTGGGTTGAAGTCATTCAATCACAAATGAAAATAAAATTAGGCGAAGATCAATTCGCTGTGAAAGCAGCTCGTGTTTCTCAAGTGATGGATTATTTAGAAAAGCGTGATCTTAAAGCACGCGTCATAGATGCAAATCTTTCAAAGAAAGTTCTTGTCAGGTTGCGGCAGAATCCATAAGCTTATTATAAGGACGATGGTCTGGATGACAATTGTCTAATCGTTAGGTCGCGGGGTAATCCTTGTTTGGCCTACAAGCTTAAGGATGGGCTAGATGATGAGTACTACAAAAAATAATGGACCTATATTAGCGTCTTTAGACATCGGATCTTCAGCAGTCAAGCTTGTGATGTCGCAAATAAACCAAGAACAAAAAATAGAAGTTATCGGTGTTGGAATCTCTCCAAATTCAGGTTTAAAGCAGGGTGTTGTTGTCAATATTGAATCAACAACAGAATGCATTCGCAAAGCTAAAGAAGAAGCTGAGTTAATGTCGGGATCAAAAGTTCATGATGTGTGGGTTTCAGTCAGTGGAACACATATTCAATCTTTTGATTCTAAAGGCATGGTAGCTATTAAAAATAAAGAAGTTAATCAGTCTGACATTGACCGTGTAATTGAAGCGGCTAAAGCGATTGTAATTCCTGCAGACCGCACAGTATTACATGTGATCCCACGTGAATTTAAAATCGACCAACAAGACGGAATCACTGATCCAATCGGCATGACGGGTGTTCGTTTAGAAGTTAATGTTCATATCGTGACTGCAAGTCAGTCCGCTTTATCAAATTTAACAAAATGTATTGAAAAAGCAGGATTAAAAGTAGCAAGTTTGGTTTTAGATCAAGTGGCTATTGGCCGTTCGGTCATCAGCACTGATGAAAAAAACTTAGGTGTGTGTGTTGCTGATTTAGGCGGCGGCTCTTGCAAGTTAGCTTATATAATAAATGGAAGTTTGGCCCATACTGCGATTTTACCAGTCGGCGGCATGCACTTTACTCAAGATGTAGCTATTGGGTTAAGAACTCCGCAAGCTTCTGCAGAACAATTAAAAAAGAAATTTGGCTGTGCTCTTGCAAC
The DNA here is from genome assembly GCA_031421235.1 of Bdellovibrio sp. Classification (GTDB taxonomy): domain Bacteria; phylum Bdellovibrionota; class Bdellovibrionia; order Bdellovibrionales; family Bdellovibrionaceae; genus Pseudobdellovibrio. Next base: position 1,020 of record JANOOI010000527.1, on the reverse strand, counting down.
TTTAGTTGATGACCACGAAACAATTGATGTTGAAGGTGTTGGCGGCAGAAAATCAAGAACTGTAGCTAAAAAAGAATTGGCTCATATTATAGAAGCCCGCGCTGAAGAATGTTTAAATATGATTGCTCATGATATTAAATTGAGTGGACTACAGCATTTGATGGGTTCAGGACTTGTAATGACTGGTGGAGCCAGTCAACTTGATGGCTTAATCGAAATGGGCGAATTTATTTTTGATTTACCGCTTCGCCGTGGTTACCCCGTGCTCGTCGGCGGGTTAAAAGACGTCGTTAAAGGCGGGGAATTCGCGACGGCAATTGGGTTGTTGTTTTACGCTTTAGAAATTAAAAAAGAATATTACGCAAATGTTAATTATTCAGGATCACAAAACAGTCTAAGTAGTTATGTGATGAGCGAAGCGATGTCAGATTCTTTAGGGGATATGACATCAAAAGTTAAAAAGTTTTTTACAGAACTGTTTTAACGATTATTTTTGAAGTTGTTTTAACAGGTATTTGGTTTTTTTATTGTTTTATTAACGAAGAATTTTACATCAGGAGGAAGCATGTTTGAATTAGAAGAAAATATTAATATTGGTGCAAATATTAAAGTTGTTGGTATTGGTGGGGGCGGAAGTAACGCTGTGACGACAATGATCGAAGGTGGAATGGCTGGAGTTGAATTTGTTGTGGCGAACACAGATATTCAAGCTCTTAATTCAAGCAAAGCCGGCCATAAAATTCAATTAGGTGTCGATTTAACAAAAGGTCTTGGTGCAGGAGCTAACCCTGATGTTGGACGCCGAAGCGCGATAGAATCTTATAATATTATTGTTGAGCAATTAAAAGGTGCAGACATGGTTTTTGTGACTGCGGGTATGGGCGGCGGAACAGGAACTGGCGGAGCGCCAGTAGTTGCCAAAATCGCACGTGAATTAGGAGCTTTAACTATCGGGGTAGTGACAAAACCATTTGTTTTTGAAGGTAAAAAAAGATCTAAGCACGCTGAAAGTGGTCTTTC
>JANOOI010000526.1:0-2217 GCA_031421235.1 Bdellovibrio sp. | reverse complement strand
CTTTGTACAACCACCCGGATCAAAAGATAAACATCAATTCAAAAAAACAGGCAATTATGATGTTCGCTGTGCAATTCATCCAAAAATGAAAATTAAAGTCACAGTCGAATAATTATGCAAAAAAAACACTTAATTTTTCATGCAATTATGACGTCATTGTTGTTTTCGGTATCGCCGACCAAAAAAGCTGTTAATGAACCAGTTTTATTTAACATCGAATTGATGACATCGGGCGATGAATTTTCATTCAATAAAAAATTAATTGAAGCACCGGCCGGAAAAAAAATAAAACTTAAATATTCAAACAAAATGGATCAGCAGGGTGTTTATCACAATATTGCCATCGTTAAGCTAAGCAAAGAAAAAGAGCTCTTTAAAAATTTAAAAAAAGTGAATTATGATCTTAAAAAAATAGATCGAACTATTTTATTGGCGATGACGAAAGAGCTCAAATACGGTGAATCTGACACTGTTGAATTCACACCAGACGAAGCTGGCATATATGTCTATGTTTGTTTGATGCCAGGTCATGGCGACATGATGGGCATGCGCGGAGAACTTAAAATTGTAAATGAGATTAAAAAATAAAAATAAATGTAAAAGAGCAAATATAATTAAAAGCAAAAGCAACATGAAGGAGAAACAATGAAAAAAATTATAATAGCAGGATTGTTGATGATAGGATCACAATCGTTTGCAGTGGACACATCAGGAAAAGTACTACTAACAGGTGGGGTTACTCAGCTTGAGGGTGCTGGCGGCGGGGGATTAACTCCGTGGGCGTTAATCGGTTCTTATGGAACAGAAGACGAAGTCGGAGCCAACGTTTTTAAGACTCAGGTGAATACGCAAGATTACACTTTGGAAGTGACTGGCGTCATGGTTGGTCTTTTTGACCGTGTTGAATTATCATACGCACGACAAAATTTTAATATTCAAAGTTTAGGTAAAGCTTTAACACCAGTAGCAGGAACAACTTTTAATTCGCGACTAAGACAAGATATCTACGGAATCAAAGTTAAAGTTTATGGTGATGCATTATTAGAACAAGACAGCTGGGTTCCGCAAATCGCGATTGGCGCACTTAAAAAGAAATTAATGCCAGATGATACGCAGAACGCAACAGGTAATAAAAAAATCAGTGATGCTATTAATGCAGCTGATGATGAAGGAACTGATATCTATGTGTCAGCAACTAAAATTATTTTGGATCAAAGCTTACTTCTTAATTTAACTTTAAGAAATACAAAGGCCAATCAAATGGGCTTGTTAGGTTTTGGATATAAAGGTGAAGACAAAGCAAAAACAGTGATTGAATTTTCTGCCGGATATTTGTTAACTCAACACGTAGCTTTAGGTTATGAATACAGACAAAAACCAGATAATTTAAAAGCAATACCAGGATTAGCTAATTTTAAAGAAGAAGCATTTTCTGACTTATTTGTCGCTTGGGCGCCAACTAAAAATATTTCTCTAACAGTTGCTTATGCGACTTTGGGAACAATTGTTACAGATGTAAAACAAAAAGGTTTTTACAGTTCGATTCAAATCGGTTTTTAATTTAAATACATAAAAGGAAGATACAAAAATGAAAAAAATAACTCAAATTTTAGCAACAGCAATCTTAATGGCATCTCTTAACGTTTCAGCTTCAACTTTCGAAGACTTTGGTCAAAAAGCTGGATTAGTCAAATTAATGGATCAGTTTATGGCTGATTTAGTTTCGAATGAAAAAACAAGACCTCACTTTGAAAAAGCAGATCAAAAAAGAATCAAAGAACAACTTGTTGAACAATTTTGTGAAGCTTTAGAAGGACCATGTAAATACACTGGCAAAAGTATGGCTCAATCACACAGTGGATTAGACATTAGCAAAAATGAATTTAATGCGCTAGTTGAAGTTTTAAGAACTACTATGAGCAAACAAAACATTCCAGTTCGCGCTCAGAATAAACTTTTAGCAAAACTAGCACCTATGCACAGAGACATTATCAGAAAATAATTTCTTAATGAACCTAGGCCGCCTGATGTTAAAGCCGGCCTAGAGTTTTATTAGACGCTAGATTTCAAAAAAATCTAAATTAAAACAGATCACTTCTTCAGACACAGAGGGCTCAGCTATTTTTTTATAATCATCAATAGTTCTTAAAAATAAAGCTTTCATGTTATCCATATCTTTAACACTTAAGGACTGGGTGACAGTGTAGTGTAATCCTG
>JANOOI010000525.1:0-3679 GCA_031421235.1 Bdellovibrio sp. | reverse complement strand
GCAGTTAATGATCCGATTTGTCCGGCGCTATCAATCGCTTTAAATGTTAATGTGTAAACACCTGCGGTTTTATATTCATGGGTCACCATGGGTGTTGTTGAATTAATAAAATTACCATCACCAAAATTAAATTGGTAATTTAAGGCTAACCCCTGTGGTGATATGGTTTCTGAACCATCTATAAGGGCCAAAAATGGAGCTACGCCAGAAGAATTAGGTTTTATAGTTAATTTTAAAACTGGTGGCTGACTAACTTGTGCTTGTGTGACTGTAATCTGTTGAGAGATCGAATTTCTACCACCGCGTTCATCTAAAACAGTCAGTGTGACGTAATACGACCCAACTTTTTTATAAGTATTTTCAATAATAGCATTGTGTTTTGATTGATCCAAATCACGATCACTGCATTTGTCGTTCGGGCGATCACCAAATTGCCAAAAATATTTTTTAATTTTTAATCCAACTGGGCTGTATGAGGCCGAGCCATCAAATCTAACTTTAAATGGTGAAGTAAATGTTTTTTGTGTTGCAGTGAAAGCAGCCACAGGTAATTTATAAGGTTTTTTGCTACGGTGTTTTTCTTCTTGTTGACTGCTTTTACCGAAACTAGAAAATGAAAAACTGGTTAAGATAATAAAAAATATGAAACTTAATGAAATTAAGTTAGTTGGTTTTTTCAAGTTACATCCCCTAATCAAATTACTATTTGATGAAGAATGTTTCGGTAGGACTAAAGATTAGTTAAGTCTTTTTGGTGAAAAAAATTATAAATTATTTTTTCCAATAATGAGGCGGTCTATATTGATATATTTTTATCAATATAGTTCTAATTTGTTAAGGAATGATTAAGAAGCATTTCTTAAATCCTCTGAACGCCGATAATACCTTTGATTTTTTGTAGATGTAAAATCACATTATTTAACTGGGTTAAATCTTTCACTGAAATTTCAAAAACACAAATCGCTTTTTTATCACGTGTGGTTCTGATTTGTGCGGATTCAATATTGATGGCTTGCACAGAAAAAGCTTCCGACATTAATTTTAACAACCCCGGCACATCTTGACTGACGACTTCAAGTTTAACTTGTCGTTCTTGACCTGCCGCTGCTGATTTAGTTGACCATTCAACTTCGACGCGTCTCATTTGATCTAATTCAAACACTTTTGAACAGTCTGACCTGTGAATGATAATTCCTTTTCCCCGACTGATAAAACCCGATATTGAATCCCCTGGAATCGGCCCGCAACATTTCGCAAAATGCACTAGAACATCATCCATACCATCAACCGATACCAGTGAACTGGTTTTACGTTTTTTTGTTCTGGCCGCTTTAAGTACTTTTTCCATAAAAGTACTGGTTTCATCCTTTTCATTATCATGTTTAACAGCATCAGGATTAAAAATAGTTACTAAATGACGGGGCTCTAGCTTTCCGTAACCTGCTCTAACGTAAAGTTCTTCTAAATCGACAAATCCACTATCACTTAAGTATTTGTCAAATTCAGGGCCCTTTAGATGCTTAGCCGCAGCCATTCCAAATTTTCTAAATTCTTTTTCAACAAGTTCTTTTCCTAAACTTAGAGCGTTCCTGCGTTGTTCTTCTTTAACATATAATCTGATTTTTGATTTGGCTTTATTTGTAACAACAAATTTTAACCAATCTTTAGATGGGTTTTGTGTTTTCGAATTCATGATTTCAACACGATCCCCGTTTTGCAGTGGGTATTTTAACGGAACAATACGGCCGTTCACCCGGGCACCAGTGCAGGTATTACCTAAATTCGTGTGAATCGCGTAAGCTAAGTCAACCGGTGTTGCATTTTCAGGTAATTCCTTTACATCACCTTTTGGGGTAAATACATAAATATCTTTTTCTAACAAATCTGTTTTAATCGTTTCTAAAAATTCATCCGGTGAATCTGATTGCTGGTGTAGATTCACTAATTCACGCAGCCAGTTGGCTTGCTGTAATTTATCTTCGTTAATTTTTCCACGCTCTTTGTAATTCCAGTGGGCCGCAATCCCTTTTTCTGCAATCAAATGCATTTCTTCAGTGCGAATTTGGATTTCAATACGATCCCCACCTGGGCCAATCACAGTCGTGTGTAGTGATTGGTAGTCATTTGATTTCGGCATCGCAATGAAATCTTTAAACCGACCAGGAATTGGTTTCCAGATTGAATGGATATAGCCTAGGACTTCGTAGCATTCTACAACGCTGCCGACAAGAATACGAAATGCCAACACATCATAGACCTGATCATAATCTAAATTACGTGAAGTCATTTTGCGGTAAACTGACCAAAGATGTTTTGATCTGCCATAAATTTTATATTTTTTAATAGCTGTGTTTTTTAAAACATCAGCCACATTTTTTTTAACTTCATCGATGTATTTTTGAGTATCACCTTCAGTTTTTTTGATCGACTGAACTAATTCATAATATTTATCAGGGCGTGAGTATCTAAAACATAAATCTTCTAATTCGATTTTTAAAGCACTAATACCAATGCGACCTGCTAATGGACAGTAAATTTCTAAAGTTTCCTGAGCGATTCGTGATTGTTTTTCATAGGGCATGTGATTCAGTGTTCGCATGTTATGAAGACGATCTGCTAGTTTAACTAAAACAACACGAACATCTTTTCCCATGGCGACAATCATCTTACGAATATTTTCGCCTTGTTTATCGAAACTATTTCTAAAATTCATTTGGCCAATTTTTGTAACACCGTCAACTAAGTAAGAAACTGTTTCGCCAAATTCTTTTTTGATTTCATCAAGCGATGCTTGTGTGTCTTCGACAGTATCGTGTAAAAGACCTGTCATGATCGTGTCGACATCAAGTCTTAGATCAGCTAATATGGCTGCAACATTTAACGGATGGGAAATATAAGGTTCGCCCGATCTGCGAAGTTGTCCTTCGTGGGCTTTTTCAGAAAACAAATAAGCTTTTTCAATCAGCTGAGCAGGAAGTTGTGGATGATACGATCTAATTTTTTCAATAAGTTCGTCGACAGTCTTAATCGGTTTTTGTGGTAATCTGTCGTCTAAGTAGATCTCTTGCATCTTATTATTTTAAAATAAAAAATCCTGCAATTTGAGCAGGATTTTCGTGTTCTTCAACAATTCGGACTAAAGGCGTATACCTTCAGTGAAATAATTAACCAGTTAATTATTTGTTAAGATCTTTCAACATGTCGATTCTAGCCGTAGCTTCATCAATTTTAGCATCGAAAATCACATTTCCAATAGCTACTTCACGAAGAGAATTTACGATGTATTTATTATTGCGAGTTGCAACTGTGCATTCGCCACCTTTAAGAAGTTGTTTAGCTCGTTTAGCAACAAGTAAAACTAAGGCAAAACGATTAGGAACTTTATCTAAACAATCTTCGACGGTAACACGAGCCATTATAGACCTCCACATAGGTGACTATATTTAACCCTAAGCTATCCAATTCTCAACAATTTTTTTGAATTCTGTAAAAGATCTAGCAAAGTCATCATTGACGACCCTGACATCAAACCAGTGAGCTTCAGCCATTTCTTTTTCAGCATTACTCATGCGAACCTCAAGATCCGCAGGCGCACCACCGTCACGCTTTATGACGCGACGTCTTAATTCATCAATAGAAGGCGGCAGAATGAACACTGTCTTTGTATCTGGAAATTTAG
>JANOOI010000524.1:0-3075 GCA_031421235.1 Bdellovibrio sp. | reverse complement strand
GTGGCCTCCGGCGAAAAAAACATCAACACGATCGTTAAGCTTGGAGAACTTCATACGCGTATGAAAAATTATTCCGATGCGAACGCTCAGTTTAAAATAGCTTTAAGTCTAAACCCAAATAAAAGCGTAGTGCTTTTCAATTACGCAAATAATCAGTCAAAGTTGGGAGACTGTCAAAATGCAATAGTTTCGTACGATCAATCATTATCTACTGGCGATAAGCAGGATACTTCATTTATTGCAAAAGTGCTGCGAATGCGCGCCGCTTGTAAGACGAAACTTAAAAACTTCGTATCTGCACAGGCTGATTTAAATGAGGCTTTAGAACTGCGCGAAAATTATTCGGAAGCCCGGGTGGATCTGGTGCAGTTGCTGATAAAGCGTGGATTAATTAAAGAGGCTAGATCGATTGTTACTGAGGGTCTAGCTTTTAACAGTGAAGATTGTGATCTCATGAAAACAGCGTTAGATAATAATATAAGTATTTCTGCGAATGATTTCAAAGAAAAATGTGAACAACCAAGTCAATTAGAAAAGGAAACCAAGAAAAAATGAGAAGCTTTTTGATAATCCCTTTAATTTTTATTTCTGTATTTATTATTTCATTTGCACAAGCACAAGATGATGGTGACCCAGGCAAACAAAATGCGGTGAAGCGTAACAGGAAAGCACAAAATGAAAAACAAGATAGCTTAAGCGCGGAATTAAGTCTTAGTGCAGGGTGGGTTAGTAATATTTTTAGGACACCGACTAAGGCTTATGTTGACCCTGCCACGGGAACACTAACAACTAGCCAAGTAAAAGCCGGCACTGTAGTTAATCCTAAAGTAGAACTTAAGTACGAACCCATTCAAAAGAAAAGTGTGAACCTGAAATTGAGTTACGAATTTGATGGTGAGTATTATTTCGGTCCCGAAAACGCATCAAATGCCAGTGGTAACGATCAAGAAATTGCTATTAAATCGAAATTTTTATTAGTTGATCAAAAAAATGAAGGTCTTGAAAAAGTTTATGTTAAGGTTGGAGCTTATATTAACCAACATGATTATTCTTTTTATCACCGGGGCACAGGCAAAGCACGAACAACGTCATCATTGAAAGACGAAGAAGACCGTTATAAAAGAACTGAAACTGGATTTGAACTAGAGCCGCGGTTCGAACTTTCCACAAAGACCCAAGTTCGTTTTCCGTTAGGATTATATAGCCGCAATTATAATGAAATTAATAATTTACAGTCTTTTGATCGCGACGGCGTAAAATACGGGATTGAAATTAAACAAGAAATTCCAAAAAATTGGTCCGTTAAGGCCGCCTTTAATTCAGAAAATACTAAGTACGACAAATATAAGGCTTTAAATTCAACTGGGACTTCAGTTACCGGCACTAATCGTGAACACGTCGATCAAGAGTATTTGTTAGGTGTCGACTACGACTCTAAGTTAATGTTCGGAGAAATTGTTTATCGGGCCGCTACCAGAAATGATTTGTATGCTGATTATTGGTCTTACGATCAAGAAAAAGTGTCTGTTGAAATAGGTCGTTTTATTACACGTAGTTCTTCTGTTTCTGTCGAGGGTTCAATACTGAAGCGACGCTATCAGAAAGAAACTGCTCCTTCAGGTGAAATTCGCAAGCGAGAAAATCAGTTAATCCGCTTATCGTATGATAAGACTTGGAGTTGGGGTAAAACCAGCCTGGATATAGCTCATTCTGTACAAAACGATACTGATCTCTATTATCAATACTCAAGAGATTCGGTCATGCTGGGGTTCAATAAAGAATTTTAAAGAACCCTAGTCCTGCAAAAAAGTTTTACACTTGTCGAAAGTTCAGTCAAACCCCTGTACCCACTTGAAACACAGTCCGTATCTAATTAAGAAGTGGTCAAAATAGTCTGTAGTCTAGTCTGGTTCTCGCCGATAATATAAGGGTGTCTGAGGTGCGTGTTTTAGCATGTCTGACAGTTATTATTTTCAAGGGTGGGGACCAATGAAAAAAACACTAATTACGCGTAAACGCATTCACTTAACGCTGGGATTTTTAATCTCTTGTGTAAATCTTTTTGCTTTTCAAAACTGTAAGCAAGATTATTCGGCGGTGCAGTTAGAATCTGTGGCCAGTGTTATTACATCGGTTCCAACCGTTCCTGTTTTCGCTAACATTTCGATGATTTCTGCACCAGCACTTTTTAAAACCAGTGCTGTTAGTTTTTCATTCAATGTTGAAACAGGATCAGGTGATTCGCTAAAGTCTGCCAGTTGCCAGTTAGGAAGCGCACCTGCTGTTGATTGTTCATCGAAAACAATTTCATTTAATACCTTAGCTGATGGTCAGCACCAATTAACGATTGCTATTGAAACAACTAAAGGCGCACGAGCGAATCAGTCGCTAACATTTATTAAAGATACAACTGCACCTGTCATCATGGTGACGCAAGCCCCTGCATCACTGACTGGATCAACTTCTGCTTTATTTGTTTTTGCTGCTATGGATAATTTAGTTGGCCAAATTCAAATTCAATGTTCATTAAATAATACAGCTTTTACAAATTGTGGTAGCCCGTTATCAATAAATAATTTAGTAGCTGGTACTCACAACATGAAAATAAGAGCCACTGATGTAGCAGGGCATATCAGTGCGCTTTATAATTATAATTGGACGATCAATTTGACAGCTCCGACGATCAGTATCACGTCAACAGTGAATTCATTTACAAATTCAACTGCACAAAGTATTAGTTTTACAGGCAGTGGTGTTGCAAGCTTTGAATGTCAATTAGATGGCGCGGCTTTTACTGCTTGTACAAGCCCAAGAGCTTATACAGGTTTAACTGCATCGGCACATCAGTTCAGTGTTCGTGGTGTTACAGCAGCGGCAGTAGCAACTAGCCCAATTAGCGTTGCATGGACTATTGACACAGTTGCACCGGTGAAACCAGTTTTATTAGCTGACGTTGGGGCGACAACAACTTTGACTGCAGCAACAATGACTTTTTCATCTTCTGATGCCAGTTCAGGATTGGCATCATTTCAATGTTCTTTAGATAGCGCAGCCTATTCAGTTTGTGTATCTCCG
>JANOOI010000523.1:0-2831 GCA_031421235.1 Bdellovibrio sp. | reverse complement strand
TGTAAAGTCACGATTAGCAGCTAATTGAATTAACGGATGCTTATTGTTTAAACCCTGATCTGCTGTTTGATTATACGTTTTAGCGCTGATGTATTCACTAGATCTAAAAATGGATTTTTTAAACTGATCCTCAATTAATTCTAAATCTGAATTTAAAACCCACTGATTTAAATTATTTTTAGTGGGTTTAAATCGATATATTCCCGCTGGCGTTCCGATATAAATTCGCCCCTGTGGATCAACTAATAAACCATTAGGCATTGTTAAAGGTTTTCCAGGAAATAAATTAGTTAGTTTTGTTTGTTTAAGACCATTTGAATCTATAGTTTCTTCAATAGCCCAAATGGTGCCGCGGCCGTAAGCCCATCCGCCCATGTCGCTAACATAGATGACATTATTTTTATCTTGAACCGCATAGCGGGGCATTTTTAGACCCTGATTTTTATCGGCAACAAGTCCCACACATAGCCCATCTAAAGTTTGCACTTGAATGCGGGGGTAACCATCACAAAGATCTTTATTATTGGTTAAATATTTTTGAGCCGTAGTTAGTAGTGCTGGATTTATCTCAGGGTTGGCAAAAACAAGTGATGTACCAATTTGAGACATACAAAATAAGATTAATAAAAGTTTCTTCATACACACTTGAGTTACAAGTTTGAAGCCAACTTATAGAGATTATATTATCACTACAGGTAGGTCGTCCGTTAATTGGCTACACAGGTGTTGGGATTTGAATAAAACGTCGATAGAAAAAAAAATGGCTCAGAAGGCAGGACTCGAACCTGCGACCAAGCGGTTAACAGCCGCTTGCTCTACCAACTGAGCTACTTCTGAACACTGTAGCGATCAAAATAACTAAGTTGAATAGGATCGTCAAACTGTTCGATTTTAAAACGTTCAAAATGAAACGTTTCAGCTTCAATCTGTGACTTTTTGTCCACCAAAATTGATCACAAAAAGTCACAGTATCAAAAGTAGAAAAAATAAATACCAATGTAAATTATCGAAATAATTAGTTAATTAAAATATAAATAGTATTAGTGATCACAAAAGTGAAGTAAATATTTAAATATACCGATTAATATATTAACCTAATGTTGTCAGCAAACAGCGGTGTTCAAGACCCGGCAATAAGGCAGGGCGCGGACGACACCGCTAACTAACAGGAGGTTTTTGTGAATAAGTTAAATATGAGTTTTAAAGTATCGGTAGCAGGTCTTGCAACAGCATTAATAGGCGTTGGCTGTGCTAAGCCCGCAACAGGTTCGAATGTTACGGCAGCACTAGTGATGACTGGATCTGGTCAACCAACGACGATTGCAAGTTATCAAAAAGCGCATCCGCTATTACAGTTCTTACTTCCAACTGCAGTTGCATTGGCTCCACCAGCGATGACTGACGGCTCATCACCGGCACGAAACGTTATGCTTACACAAGCATGGATTACAGTAAAAGAGGTTGAATTTAAACTAGCTGAAGTTGCTGGGGCTGAAGAAGCAGCATCTAGCGAAATCAAATTTCGCGGGCCATACTTCGTCGACTTATTATCTTCGGTACCGGCATCGTTCGGTGCGGCTGAAGTTCCAGCAGGAGTTTATCGTCGTATTAAAATGAAATTGGAAAAAGATTCAGCATTGCCAGCAGGCGCGCCAACACAATTAGCAGGAGGCAGCATTTATTTCGAGGGTACTGTATCCGGTCTTCAATTTAGCTATACGGCAGCTGACGGAACCGAATTTAAAATTGCTGGACCAGGCGGAGTCAACCTAAGCCAAACTGCTAATATGGTTCTTGGTGTAAAAATGTCTGATCTTTTCAAAATGATTAAAATGGATGCCGTTGCAGTCGCAGCTAACAAGAATATTTCGGATGCGAACCGTATCCCCGCCACTGCACCTTGTCCGCTGATTGATACTTCAGCGTTAGATATAGCAACATGCTTTCGCAAAGGTTTAGAAAAGGCCGGTAAATTTGGTATCGACAGCAATGGCAATGGCGAAATCGAAGTTGGCGAAGACGAAGTTAAAGATTAATCTTATATCAACTGCGAATTATCAAGTAATTGAAACGGAAAAAAGTAATCAAGGAGGTAGTCAATGAAACCAAATATTCAAAACTATCATGACTACCTTGAATTTTTAAAAGACTGGACAGAATATCTTAAGGAACAAGAGAGCGGGTTCAGTTTACGGAAGTTAGCTAAAGAAGCAGGGATCGCTTCGGGCTATCTTCCGATGTGTTTTAGCCGCAAGCGGAAATTATCTTTAAAGTTTTACGAAAAAATAAAACCTCTTTTAAAATTATCGGCAAAAGAAAAACAGTTTTTAGATTTATTGCGGGTGATCGCAGAATCTGAACAACCTAGCGAGCGGGTTCAAGCTCTTACGGATTTACAGAAGTTGAATGATTACAAAAAAAACCATCATTCAGAATTGGAAGCCCACCAATATTTAAGTCGCTGGTATTACGTCGCTATTCGAGAACTAGTTAATCTACCAGAATTCAACGTCGAGCCGGCCTGGATTCAAGAGCGCCTGCGCGGCCGCATATCACAAAAAGAAATTACCGAGGGGCTGGAGTTTTTACTTAAATTTGGATTCATTTTGAAAGACCATTTCGGAGAATATAAAGTTGTTGAAAAACAGTTAAGTTGTCATGAAGGAGATTATAAAATTTCTTTAGGTGAATTTCATCGTCAAATGCTAGACATCGCAAAAGTTTCTATCGATGATGTATCACGAGAAGAGCGACTTTTATTAGGGCACACCGTGGCGCTAAGCCAAGAACAGTACGAAAAAGTTCAAGTAATATTAAGAGAAGCTATCAAC
>JANOOI010000522.1:0-1619 GCA_031421235.1 Bdellovibrio sp. | reverse complement strand
AATCGATTCCTGGGATGCCATATTGCTTTTCTAATGCCCGTAAAATTTGACTATCTTTAAGCATGCCAGAGCCAATGATTATTGACCCTAGTTTTGATTTTGATTTGACCGATTCTTGCAAAGCAGCTTGCAGTTGATCTGGTCTGATCAAACCTTGTTTTATTAATATTTCGCCTAGCTTTGACATACTGGTATATGCTACAGCCAGTGACGTTTTTTGTAACTAGACTTTAGTTGAATTATTGATGTTATTTAAAATATTTTTAGCAAATTCATAGCGATAATGATGAAACTCTACGGAAGAGATCACTCTGAGGTCTGCTTTGTCGGCTTCGTCGTACAGAGTCGGATCAAAAAAGTGATTCAGATCAAGAAATAAAGACCCTTGAGCCAGAAAGTTGAAGTACGTTAAAATTTCAACCATTTCAGGGTTGCTTGCTAAATCGAAGTCAACGATGAGCACACTTGATATTTCAGAAGTATTTGCCATTTCATCATATGAAATCTGCTGAATTTTTACATCAAATAAAACCTTCTGAACATTCGCTAATTTTTCATTAAAAAATAAATTCTCTGGTGAAACAATATAGATTTTTTTAAAACCCAATTGTGACAGCGCTAAAGCATAGGTCACTAGAAACGAATACTCACCTACTAACACTGCACTTTTTGTGGTATCAATATCTAATGATCTTGATTCAATAAAACTTTTCAAAGCTACTGATCCTAGATTATAAGGTTTATAGTGATTTTGTTTTCTTAAAATAACATCAAACCCTTTTAGAGCACTAATTTCCCAATCTAATTCTTTAGCTTGGTCAATATAAGAAGTTTTTGCAGATTCATCCATTTCAATAATATCAAAATTTTGATGAAATTGATCTTCTTGATTAATTTCATCAGTGATCATATCTATAAAATCTGCATTCAGTTCCGATTTTTTTAGACTTTCCTTAAAAACATCACCATGTAATTTTTTTGAGCGATATATTTTCATAGTTTTTTTTCTTTACTTTTATTTGTATCTTTTGCGCTAAAAAATAATTTTGCTGAAGCTATATCGCTATGGATTTGTTTTTTAAGAGATTCAATACCATCAAATTTCATTTCATCACGATGGAAATGATGAAGTTCAACTTTTATTTGTTCACCATAAATTTCTTGATCAAAATCAAAAATATGAGTTTCAACTTTTAAATACTTTCGTTCATTTTCAAAAGTTGGATTATATCCGATGTTCGTTATTGAAAAATAAACTTGGTCTTTCAAATAAACTTCAGAGAAATACACACCCAAGCGTGGTGAAAAATCTATATCTGGGCTGATATTTGCGGTTGGAACTCCAATTTGACGCCCCCTCTTGAAGCCTACTCTCACTGGCCCTCTGACATAATAAAAACGCCCTAAAAGTTGTTTTGCTGATTCAATATCTCCGTTAACTAAAAACTGTCTGATCGCCGTTGATGAAACTGTTTTGCCATCTGTTTGAAAAGCAGGAATAACTGTCAGTTTTATGCTTTTTTTTGCACAGTAATCTTGCAAGAAATGAATATTTCCCGAACGGTTATGGCCAAGTGAAAAATCATATCCAATAACTATATGCTTCGGTTTAAAATGAC
>JANOOI010000521.1:0-3645 GCA_031421235.1 Bdellovibrio sp. | reverse complement strand
GATTGGGACTTTTCGACGGAGCTGATGAACAGTTTAAACGATTTAATATCACTGATCTTAATATCCAACAGGCAGCTGTTATTAAAGGATTAGAAAGTTATTATCCTAATTTTCCGATGTTAAACCCAGAGTACACATTTTGGTCGACGATGAAAAAAAATCCACCTGTTTACACTTTTCAGTCCAATCAAACAGAAGAAAACAAACAAGTTAGACTTTTACAGACACTGTTTACTAAAAAACGACCATTAGTTTTGAAAAAAACAACACAATGGTTCGAAAAGAAATTTCCAAATTCTAAGTATTTAGAATCAGTTTATTTTATGAACGGTGATGCAATGTTCGAATTATGGCAAAAAACCAAAGATTCACTTCATTTTGATTCAGCCCAATTTTTTTATGAGCAGGCTATAATTAAATTTCCTGATTCAACATTAACTGAAAGAACATCACTACAGCTTGGGATGATGAACATAGATAAAAAAGACTATTTAACTGCAATCAGAAAACTAACATCTCATATTACGAATGAAAAATTCGATAAAAAAACCTCTCAGGAATATGCCAAATTGGGTTTAGCGTATTCGATGTTAATGACAAACAAACTAGAAGACGGACTGAATCTGTTAAATCAAGTCGAAGCCGAAGCCAAAGATGAGTTAACTAAAGCGGAAGCCGCTTTTCGTCGTGGGGATTTTTATTTTCATAATTTAAATTATCCATCAGCGATTAAATCATATACAGAAGCTGCGCAGAAGTATTCTCAATATACGCAACTATTTCCTTCAGCCATGTTTAACAAAATGGAAACTGAATTCAGATTTAAGAAGCCAGAATCTGCACATAAAACGGCGTTAGATTTCGTGCAAAATTTTCCATCTCATGAATTTGCACCTTATGCATTAACACGTGTTGGTGAACTTCTAGAAATTTTAGGTGCTGACCAGTCCCGTTCTGTAGGCGCATTTTTAGAAACACACTTCAGATACGGTGACAATCTAAAAACAGTTGTAGCAAAACTTCATCTTTTAAGCACTCGGATGAAATCAATGAAGCAACTTGAAGTCGATCAAACACTAGAAAAAATGAATAATTTAGTCAAAGAAAGTGATCTCGAGAATATAGATCAGTTTAAAACATCAATGATTGCAGATGGGTTTTCGCGTCGCAAAGAGTTTGAAAAAGCTATAGACATATTAACTCAGTTTTATCAAAAAGAACCAAATAAGCCAGATTCACATCATGTCAAAAATAGAATTGTGATTAATATCAACAGTCAGTTAAAGCATGATTATTTAGGAAGTAATCATAAAAAAGTTCTTAAAACATATCAAAAATATGAAGACACATGGTTGAAAAATAACCCTCGAATTGATTCACAATTTTACTTAGCGGATGCCCATCAAAATATTGGATCTTACTACACGGCATTAACTAAATTTCAGAAGATTGAAAATCAATTAAAACAGATTGAAAATGACAAAGCTCAAAATAGTCTAATCAAGATGTCCGAAGACTTGCCTTCGCCAGATCAAGTTTATTTGCGGCAAGCAATATGTCTTTACGAAACTGAACAATTTCAAAATGCCAATGATAAATTAAAGGCGATAAAAAACCCAACGACTTTGTCTGATAAAGAACAAATTCAGCGTGTTCATTATGCCGCTTTAATCTACGAACAAAAAGAAGACTACGAATCAGCAATTAAATATTTAGCTGAACTAGTTAAAATTTGGTCAAACAAAAGCCAGTTGCTAATACCAAGCGCTTTAAAATTGGCTGATTTGTACCAAAAAGACAAAAAATTCGACTTAGCCAACGAAAAACTTGAGTCACTATTGACCACAAACTTAAATTCTGACAACCGGTTCACAGTGCTAAAAAAGCTTTCGGAAATTAATTTAGAACAAAAAAACAGTGATCGCTCAATAAAAAATTTAACAAATCTAATGAACGAATACGCTGATAAAAAAGATATTTCGGCTGAAATATATCAGCTGGGCCATTTGCACTATGTTCAAGGTGAATTTAAAAAAGCACAAGATATTTGGAACCAAATCGATGGTGCTAAAAATCCATTTTGGGCTAAATTAGCTCAGGAAAAAATTAAGGATACTGAATGGAATATTCAAAATAAAAAGTACCTTAAGCGAATTCCGGCCATGTCTAAATCTGAAGCGGAGGTTTCTCAATGAATTTTATCGAATTTGACAGCGTACAAAGCCAATCAGAATCAATCCTTAAGTTGACAAAAAAAATCAGTCAACTTCAAATTGGCTTTCCTGTTTACATTTATGGTCAAAAAGGAACTGGTCGAAACAGCTTCGCACAGTTTTTAATTAAGAACACAGACTGGCTAAAATCAGCAGCAGTCGTTGACTGGACAGAATCAACAAATGCTCAAGCTAACACCATATATATTGTTTCTAAAAATCAATTTAACAGCGTTGAATTTGAAAACAATATTAATTTTTTCTGTTTGCCTGACTTAAGTGATCGTAAAGATGATTTAGTTCTTTTGGCTTATTTTCAATTACAGGTTTTGGCACTGATGAATGGAAAAAATAAATATATTCTTTCGGAAAAAGCTAAAGAAAAAATTGTTTCTTATAATTGGCCAGGTCAATTGCCTGAATTTGAATCTGTCTTAGAAAATGCAGCTCTAAAATCAGAAAAATCAATTATTGAACCTCAACATATTTGTTTAGATGATTATTCTAAAGATCTTGAATTTCCGTTAGGACTTAAACTTGAAAACGTAGAGCGTGAATATATTCTGCAAACTTTATTTTTTGTGCAGCAAAATCGCACCAAAGCTGCTGATGTGTTAGGAATTTCTATACGAACATTGCGAAATAAATTGAATCAATACCGCCAGGAGGGCTTCTTATGAGCAATTTGTTTGATAAAACAACTGATGCCTTAGCAACCTCTTTGCGTATGAGGCAGATCCGTCACACTGTGACGACAGGAAATATTGCCAATGCGGAGACTCCAGGTTATCACGCACAAAAAGTCGATTTTGAAGAAGCTATGGCCAGAGCGCTTGATATAGATGGCAATCAAAGTATGACTGCTACAAATGAAAATCATTTTATTGCTGGCGAAGCTCTTCCAACAAACCCACAGGTTTACGATAATCCAGATGTCGCTGTAAATAATGATGGTAATACTGTGGATATGGAAAAAGAAATGGCTGCACTGTCTGAGAACTCGATTCTTTATAAAGCGGCCTTACAATTGATTAACAAAAAAATGGCTGCAATGAAGTACGTAATCAGTGAGGGTCGTTAATTATGTCTGATTTTTTATCTGGTTTTAGAATAGGTAGCAGCGGAATGGCCGCGCAGCGAGCGCGCATGAATACCATTTCTTCAAATATTGCGAACATTAATACATTAAAAACACCAGAAGGTGGTCCTTACCGCCGTAAAGATGTTGTTTTTGAAGCGATTCCTGATGGTAAAACATTTGGTGATGTTGTTGGCGTTAATGATCCACAGAAAGATTTTAATCGGGTTCAAGTTGTTGATGTGATCCATGATAAACGGGGACCACTGATGAAATTTGAGCCCAGTCATCCTGATGCAAATGAGGATGGTTATGTGGCTTACCCCAATATAAATTTAATGGAAGAAATGACAA
>JANOOI010000520.1:0-2229 GCA_031421235.1 Bdellovibrio sp. | reverse complement strand
GCATTTGGTTCCCAAATCGCAGTTTTAAAGCCACACATAGCCGCAATAAAAACAAATGGAGCTGATGCGTAACCACCTACTCCAAGAACGAAATCTGGTCGGCGTTTTAAAAGAATAAATATCGATTGAATAAATCCTACGGGAATCTTAAAAAGGGTCTTTATTTTTTTAAAAATCTGGCCACTTAAATTCAACTGACCACTTTGAATAAAATCAATTTGATATTTAGTTTTTGTAATAATTTTTGACTCTAAACCTGCCATTGTTCCAACAAAAGAAATATCTGAATATGGATTGATTTTTTGAAAAGCATCAGCAATAGCTAGGCCTGGATAGATATGGCCACCAGTACCTCCGCCAGCAATAATTAATGTGAATTTATCTTTCAATTTATCTTTCAATTTGAGCGACCAGTTGAATGATGATTTTTTTCTGATGATTCAATATTTAAAAGGACGCCGAACATAAGACAAACCATCAACAGCGAACTTCCCCCGTAACTAAGAAAAGGTAGCGTTAATCCTTTTGTTGGCAATAATCCCATAACTACACCTGAATTAATAAAAACTGAAGTTGCAAATGTTATTGTTAACCCTAAAGCGAGCGTTTTTTTAAAGAGATCATTCGTTGAAATAGCAATTCTGAAGCCTTTAAAGATGATAAAACCGTATAGTAAAAGAACAAGGCTAATCCCAATAAAACCCATTTCTTCACCCAGTATGGCCATTGTAAAATCAGTGTGCGCTTCTGGTAAGAAAAATAATTTTCCTTGACTCTGGCCTAGTCCTTGACCAGTTAATCCACCAGCGTGAATTGACAACATACTTTGGATCACTTGGAATCCCTTTTGTGCAGGGTCCGACCATGGATCCAGAAAAGCTTGTACTCGAGCTTTTCTATAGGCCACATTCCAAATTAAAAAATAAAAAACAGGAATAGCTGCTAAACCTGCAGTTGCGATATATTTTAAAGATAAACCGAAAGTAAATAATAAGGCTGTGCCTACAATAAATAGGATAACAAAACTGCCAAAGTCAGGTTGTCTTAATAGTAACAGCACAGGAAGGATCATCATTATTCCTATCCATCCCCATTTGATATTTTTAAGAGTATTCTCATTTTTGCAGACTAAACTTGCGATTAAAAAACTAAATGAAATTTTTAAAAATTCTGATGGCTCAAAACGAAATCCAAATGGTAACTGCAGCCAACGTAAAGCTCCACCGACACGAACTCCTAAACCAGGAACAAAGGTTAAGGCTAACAAAGAAGCTGCTAGCAGCCATAATGTCCAGCCCCATTTTTTAAGATGAGCAAAAGGAACCTGGGTCATAAAAATCAGACCAGCTATGGATAAAATCGTGAACAAAAATTGTTTTTTAAAAAAATAAAGCCCATCGCCGTAGGACTCGATAGCAAAAATATAACTTGAACTATAAACTTGAACTAGACCAACGCCCAGTAAGGTAAAAATTGATAAAAACAGACTGGATGATAAAAATTTTGTATTCATGAAGCCCTTCCCTGAGCCAAATTGCCTACGCCAATTTAATAAGCTGCTTAAATAATATAGCTTATTTAAACTTTTTAACGATCTCTTTAAAATAATCGCCTCTCTCTTCATAACTGTCAAACATATCAAAGCTTGAGCATGCAGGGGAAAGCAATACGATATCACCTATTCTTGATTTCTGATAAGCGATCAACACAGCTTCTTCAAAAGTACCGATAAGATAAGTTTCAGTGAAATCACCTAAATCACGATTTATACGCTCTTTTGCTTCACCAACTAAGATAAGACATTTAACTTTACGTTTGATCATGTTTCTAAGTGGCTCATAATTTAGATTTGTATCTTTGCCACCGGCAATTAAAATCACATTTTCATCAAAACAATCTAAAGCTCTTAAAACAGCATGAACATTCGTTGCCTTAGAATCGTTGAAAAATAAAACTCCACCCACTTTACGTACATATTCTAAACGATGTCGTAAACCATTGAAATTCTCGATGACTCTTTGAACAGCGTCATGAGTCGCTCCATATTCACGAGCTAATAGTAATGCACCCATGAAATTTTCAATGGAATGTTTACCTTTCATTTTTATATTTTTAACATTAAATGTTTCGATATCTGGACCAGTTCTTACACGAATTTCATCACCAATATTTACAGCACCGCCAATATTCATAATTTGTGGCTCAAGGGCTGCTTTACGTGAAAAGTAA
>JANOOI010000519.1:0-4640 GCA_031421235.1 Bdellovibrio sp. | reverse complement strand
TAACGGCAAAACTGAATTTTCAAAAACAGTACAGCAGCAATTTGTGTACATTTTTGAAACGACAAAAAAAGGTCTCATTATGCTGCCAGCTATTAAAGTCAATGTGAACGGTCAAGATTACTTATCGGCAGCGCAGACAATATCTGTTTCAGATAAATCTGTGAATCAACGAAATTTAAGACAACGTCAGCAGCAAGCAGCCCCGCAGCCCCAAAATCAGGACCCGTTTGCTGATGAAGATGATATGTTTTCGCAGCTGATGAAACAGCGTCAGCAGATGTTAGAAGAAGTTCAAAGACAACTTGGTGGTGGGGGTCGCAATGGTCAACCATTTGGGGGCCTGGGTGGCGGGCAGCAAACAGAAATCCCATCAAGAAAATTAGATATAAATACGAATGAAGCTTTTTTTCTTTTACTTGAAACAGATAAAACGTCCGCCTATGAGGGCGAACAAGTCACTGCAAATTGGTATTTGTATACCCAGTCACAAATTGAATCTTTAGACCGGGCTAAATTTCCTGATTTAAAAGGTTTTTGGAAAGAAATTATCGAAGAAGTTCCATCGTTGAGATTCGACCAGGAAATCGTTAATGGATTAATTTATAAGAAAGCTTTATTGGCCAGTCATGCTTTGTTTCCCATTAAACCAGGCCAAGCGGTTATAGATGAATTTAAAATTAAAGCAAAAGTCCGCATGTTGACAGCAAATGGTTTCGGACAACTGAGCGAATACACTAAATCTTCACGAAGACAGCAGATCAAAGTATTACCACTTCCTTCAGAGAATAAGCCTTTGTCTTTTTCAGGAGCAGTTGGGCAGTTCCAAATTCAAACACAGGTTGATGGAGTTCAGTTTCCAGCAGCACAACCGTTTTTATTAAGATTGCGATTTGAAGGGCAAGGAAATGCAAAGCTGATAGATCTTCCGCCCATTGAATGGCCCGAAGGCCTAGAAATATATGATACAAAAAGTGAATCAAAGTTTTTTAAAAATGGACAAAGCTATAAAGAATTTGAAATTTATTTAATTGCTAAAAATAAAGGTCCGATTCAAATACCAAAAATTTCTTTTTCTTATTTTGATCCGACAACAAAAGAATATATTACAAAAACTACAGAAACACTGACTTTAGATATTTCAGAAGCTGTTGCAGGACAATCACAGAACACAATTCGACCAAACCTAGAACAAACGAACGTGGAAAACATTGAAAAAATAATTTTACCTGTGGCGCAGTTAAGCCAAAATCAAGTTTCGTGGTCCCAAGTTAAATGGCCATTCTTAGATCTATTATCACTTTCTGTGTTAGGTTATTTTTTATTTTTCGGACTGATTCAATTCAGACAGTTAAATACATCACCGCCTTTAAAAAACCTTGTCGATCGAAAAATCAAATTGATTCAGGCTTCTGTTAAAGCCAATGACTACAAAGCCTTTGCAGCAGAATCAATGAACACTGTTTATTTACTGGCTGCGCATTTAGCGCGTGAAAAAAATGCCTCAGAAGACTGGGTAAAATTAGTCAGTAAAATGCCTGAAAATTACAGACTAAAGTTTGAATCACAACTAAGTCAGTGTTTAGACGAGTTTCAAGTCATCGGATTTGCTCCAGATAAAGTTCGAGAGCAGGTCTTGTTAAATAGGTCGCTGAGTCAAATATTTGAGCAATTTCATCTGATTATTGATAAGATAATTATTGAACTTGTGAATGATCACTTGTAGCGTTTATTTTGAGGTTTTTTGTGAATAAAAAATATGTGATTAAATTTGTTTTTATTCTTACTGTTTGGTCAGGTGTTCTAGCAACAATCAGTGGTTGTGCAACTTCTGATAAAAAAAGCACAACAACTGGACCTGAATACGATCAAAGCGGTGATTTAGAAAAGTTTCGTCTAAAAACTGACATACAAGATCAAAAACAAAGCACAGTTGAAATCGGCGAACAAGAATTAGAAACGATTCCTACAGAAATCAATGATCAAGTTGAAAAATGGATTAATTATTTTCAAGGACGCGGTCGTCCACATATGGAAAGATATTTAGCCCGGTCAACACGTTATGAAGCTTTAATGAAAAAAGTTTTACGCGATAACAAATTACAGAAGATTTATTTTATATCGCGTTGATCGAATCAGGATTTAGCTCAAGGGCAAGTTCCTCAGCTTCAGCTGTTGGTTACTGGCAGTTTATTCGTGGTACAGGTAAGCGATATAAATTGGGTATTAATAAATTAATTGATGACCGAAGAGATCCAGTTTTAGCGACTCAGGCTGCAGCTGAATACTTCAAAGACTTGTACAAATTATTTAATTCTTGGTATTTATCAATGGCCGCTTATAACGTGGGTGAAGGCCGTGTTCTTCGTGTCGTTAAAAAATATAAAACCAGAGATTTTTGGGAGCTTTCAAGAAACAAACGGGCTTTGCCTGCTGAAACTGACAATTATGTTCCTAAATATTTAGCTGCCAAATTGATTGCTAAGAATCCAGATAAGTATGGATTTGAAGGTATTGATTATATGACACCGATTGAATTTGACCATATGTCTTTTGAACAACCAATTAATTTACGTTTGATGGCAGAAAAAATGAACATTAATTACGAGGATTTTAAAGATTTAAATCCAAAGTATAAAGGTGAAGTAGCGCCTCTTGATAACGGTAAATTAAGTATTCGCATTCCACCAGGCTCATCAGAAATCGCTTCGCTAGCAGCACAGCAAAGTATTGCGACAGTGGTTGATTACGTGCCTGATCAGAACGAAACTCAGGTTTACCGCGTTAAAAGCGGCGATAACTTAGGAAGTATAGCCCGTAGGTACAGAACAACAGTGGCGTATTTACGAGAAATTAATGAACTGCCAAGAAAAAAAGTTTTAAGAATAGGGCAGCGAGTATTTGTTCCGGATAGAACTCCGCTGAAAGATCGTCAAAGAAAATCAGCGTCGTCATCGTCAAAGAAAAGCAGTCAACGAAGTAAGGACAATGACAAAAAAAAGCATTACGTCGTCAAAAAAGGTGATTCTTTATTTTCAATTGCACAGCGATTTAATTTAAGTATTGGTGATATTAGTAAAGCGAATAAGTTACAGAGAAAAACTGTTTTAAGATCTGGTTTAAGGCTTGTGATTCCTCAATAAAAAAAACCCTAAGCCAATCGTCCACTGATCAACTTAGAGTTAAGGGGAATGAAACCAATCCATGAAATATAATGTATAAGTTTTGATACCTTCCATTTGCAGTATTCACCGCAGGTCTTTGAATCCCTTTGGCAGCTGGCTGGCTTTGAAGCCCCTGTAGCTTTGCGTCCCACAGTTTCCCATGGTTTGCCTTTGGCAAAAGAAGGATACGGTTAAACCGTATTCTTTCTAAACCGCTAGTGACCTCCTATTTGTTATAAGATTGACATTAAAACGACGTAATTCAGTACGGGTAAGATATTTTATCTAGAGCTACTTCACTTGGGTGTTTTATCGTTATGACTGAATATTCTTCGCATACGTCCCTCCATTACTGCTAACAACTGACCTAGTTGACCTAATATTAACCAGGCTTACGTTAGCTTCATCCGATAAAATAAGAATACATCATCCATAGTTTGAATTTCCATTTATTTTTTACTATTCTCAAAAAAGTATAAAAACTGTTTTTCTTTGAGATTTATGATACAAAATGTGTCGTATTTCGACATATTAAAAGACATTGTATTGGTTTAAAAAACAATTTAGAAATATTTAAAAAGTTATAAAAAGTTATAAAAAGTTATAAAAGAAAGAAATATATCCTATGGTCGCTTTTAATGCTGTCACTAAACAACAAGGTTCTAAAATTTTGTATTCAAATGGATCATTTCAAATTAATCCCGGCGAAAAAATTGGCCTTGTCGGTCCGAATGGCGCTGGTAAGACGACAGTTTTTCGTCTGATCATGAACGAAGAATCCCCAGATCAAGGAACAATCAGTAAGCCTGATAAAATTCGGATTGGTTATTTTTCACAAAATATTGAAAGCATGAAAGGTCGATCTGTTCTTGAAGAAGTTTTATCCTCTGGTGGATTAGATTTAATTAAAGATCAAATTCAGCGGTATGAGGCTAAATTGTGTGATCCCGATTTAACTGAAGACGTCATGACATCGGTGTTAGAAAAATATGGTGAACTGCAATCACAATTCGAAGCCGTCGGTGGATATGATCTTGAATCACGTGCTACAGAAATCTTAGGCGGATTAGGTTTTTCCAATGAAGACATGCAGCTGGATGTTGGACAGTATTCAGGCGGCTGGAAAATGCGTGTGACACTGGCCAAGATATTACTTCTTGTGCCTGATGTTTTATTAATGGATGAGCCCACAAATCATTTAGATGTTGAATCGATTGTTTGGCTCGAAAAATGGTTACAACAGTTTAAAGGTTCACTGTTAATGACATCACATGATCGTGATTTCTTGAACCGACTGGTTACAAAAACTATTGAAATCGCCAATCGTTCAATTACAACTTACGGTGGTAATTATGATTTCTATGAAAAAGAGCGGGAACTTCGTAAAGACCAATTATTAGCAGCAGCTAGGCGCCAAGACGACATGTTAGCAAAAGAAGAAGAGTTCATCGCCAGATTTGCTGCCCGCGCTTCTCATGC
>JANOOI010000518.1:0-8190 GCA_031421235.1 Bdellovibrio sp. | reverse complement strand
GCCTTGGGATATCGCCCCGCGCAATATTATCTTAATTCTGAAGTAGTTGTTGCCAGTTTTTTCCTGCCGCTTATACTTATCGATGTAAGTCCTTGTTTATTTTGGAATTTTTCAATTTCTATAAATCAAGGTTAAAGCAGAATGCAAAAGTAGTAAGTATTAGTAGCAGCTCGGTTATAGGTTGTTATTAACTTTAAAAAAGGTGATTTAAGAAGTGAATTCGACGCTAGAAAAAAATCTAGATAATAAGTCCAAAAATGAAGTGCAAACTCAGGTTGATGCTAAGATAGATGCTAAGAAAACTTTTGATTTTAAAATCGCAGGTGTTTCTTATAAAATTAAATCCTCTCATGATGAGAAAACCCTTCAAGAACTTGTTAGTTATGTAAACAACAAAGTGACCGAAGCCATCAAAGTCACTAAAAACTCTTCTTTTCAAAATGCAGCTGTTTTAGCCTCTCTGAATATCGCAGAAGAAATGATTCTTCTGAAACGTAAAGCTCAACATGAGCTAGATAAATTAGAGAATAAAGCCATTAAGTTAGCTCAAGAAATTGATTCTGCCAAAATAAACAAGTTTATTTAAACTTGATTTTATTTGGAGATTTTTTGTCAGCACAGTTTTTATCAGCTAAAAATGATTACCGACAATTTGTTTTAGACCAGAATCAAGGTTTAGAAACTGCTGTTGTATCTGGCTGGTCTGTAATGCTAGAAGCCCAACTGCATAAAGCGTTGAGTACTTTCAATGGTCTTTGGGGGGCTTATAAGCCTTTGGCTTCAGAGCCACAAATTCAGTTTGATCAGCTTAATAAAAATATTCAGTGGGCTTACCCTAAAGTAACAAGCTTAAAAACAACAAGCTTAAAAGCTGATAAAAAATTAGACTATTACAAAAATGTAAAAAACTGGATGAAATCATCTTTGAAGGTTTTAGAGCCTGTAGATGGTGAACACGTTTTATTACAGGATCTTAAGGGAGTGATCGTGCCGGCATTAGCCTATCACACTTCAGGTCACCGTTTAGGTCGTGGTGCTGGTTACTACGATCAATCATTTAAAAACTATAAAGGTTACAAAATCGGATTATGCTTTGATCAATTTTACAATCAGGATGTTCCCTTTGAAAATCATGATTTGTTAGTTGACTACGTAGTCACAGAAAAAAATGTGTATAAATTAAAAAACACTTTAAATAAAGGAGAATTCTAGTATGGAATTAATTATCGCAGCCCTGGTGGGTTTGGTCATTGGGGCATTTGTTGTTTTTGCAGCTATTCGTATTCGTGAAAACAATACTAAGAAAACAGCAGCTTCTGAAGCTGACAAAATTATTAACAAAGCTAAATCTGAAGCTTCTAAATTAAAAAAGGACTCAGAAAATAAATCGAAAGATTTTGAATTAAAAGCTCGTAAAACTGTTGAGACAGAAATCAACAAACAAAAAGCTCAATTAAAAAATAAAGAATCACAGTTTGAAAGACGTCTTAGTGAAATTGAAAGCCAGCATAAACAACGTGTTGATGAAAATGATAAATTTGCTAATCAATTAAAAGACCGTCAAGAACGTGTTCACATCGCTGAAGGTCGTCTTCGTGAATTAGAAAAAACAACTCAGGATCAAATTCAATTTGTGCAGAAAAAATTAGAAAATGTCGCTGGTATGTCACAAGACCAAGCTAAACGTGAACTATTTCAAGTCTTAGAAGAAACTGCTAAAAAAGAAGCTGCAGTTAAAATTGCTGAAATTGAAGAAACAACTAAAAAAGAAGCTGATAAAAGATCACGTAATATTTTAGCTAGAGCCTTAGCCCGCTTTGCGTCTGAATATACATCTGAACGAACAGTTTCAGTCATGAGTTTAACATCAGATGAAATGAAAGGTAAAATTATCGGTCGTGAGGGTCGTAACATTAGAACACTTGAGGCTTTATGTGGTGTGGATTTAATCGTCGATGATACTCCGGAAACAATTGTTATTTCGGGTTTTGATCCTGTCCGCCGTGAATTAGCTAGAAAAACGATTGATAAATTAATGGAAGATGGACGTGTGCATCCAGCGCGTATTGAAGAAGTTGTTGAGAAACAAAAAATTGAATTACAAAAATCAATGAAAGAAGAAGGCGATAAAGTGATCGTCGAACTTGGAATCACAGGTATGCATAACGAACTTGTGAAAATGCTTGGTGCATTAAAATACCGCCAAATTCATGCGCAAAATGCATTAAATTATTCGCTTGAAGTCTCGCACATCGCAGGCCTTTTAGCTTCTGAATTAGGTTACAATATTAAATTAGCAAAACGTGCAGGTGTCTTACATTCAATTGGTTTAGCAGCAGATCATTCGATGGAAGGCAGTTATGCTGTCGTCGGTGCTGAGATCGCTAAAAAATTCGGTGAAAGCGAAGAGGTCTGCCATTCTATTCAGTCGCACACAGATGATGACAGACAGTCTTCAATCTTGGCGTGGATAGTTCACGCTGCAAGTATTTTATCGATGACTCGTCCAGGAGCTCGCCGTCCACAAATGGATAGTTTTATTAACAGACTTAAAGATTTAGAAAGCATTGCGAATTCTTTTGATGGAGTTATTAAATCAGTAGCTTTACAAGCGGGGCGTGAAGTTCGCGTATTGGTTGAAAGTTCACGTGTGACTGATGATCAATCAGTGATGTTAGCGCGCGATATCGTGAAAAAAATTGAACGTGAGATGCCACATGTTGGTGGTGTTAAAGTCAGTGTAGTGCGTGAATCAAGAGCTGTGGAAGTTGCAAGGTAGTTTAATTTTAGCCCGGAAAATAATGACAAGGAATGGATATGGGATTTTTACCCGTTGAAGAACAACTAGAAATTATTAAATACGGTGCTGTTGATTTTATTTCTGAAGGTGATTTTACAAAAAAACTTAAAAAAAGTTTTGAAAAAAATAAACCTTTAAAAATTAAATTAGGAGCTGATCCAAATAGACCAGATATTCATCTGGGACATACTGTTGTGATCAACAAGCTAAAAGTTCTTCAAGATTTAGGTCATCATGTGCAATTTTTGATTGGTGATTTTACAGCCCTCATCGGTGACCCCACAGGAAAAAACACAACAAGACCCATATTGTCCCGTGAAGAAATAGATGCCAATGCCAAAAGCTACGCTGAACAAATATTTAAAATATTAGACCCTGAAAAAACAGAAATTGTTTATAATTCAAGTTGGCTTTTAAAACTAACATCCATTGATTTTATTAAACTATCAGCGCAGTACACTTTGGCTAGAATGCTAGAGCGTGATGATTTCACGAACCGATATAAATCTGGCATACCTATATCATTACATGAACTGATGTACCCGCTATGCCAAGGCTACGATTCGGTAGCACTGCAAACAGATTTAGAACTGGGCGGAACAGATCAAAAATTTAATTTGCTTGTGGGCCGTGATCTGCAGCAATCATATGGTCAAGAACAACAATGTATTTTAACGATGCCGATCCTAGAAGGATTAGACGGCGTTAATAAAATGTCTAAATCATTAGATAATTATATTGGAGTTAATGAATCGCCTAAGGATATGTTTGGTAAAACGATGCGGGTTTCGGATGAATTAATGTTTAGATATTATGAACTGTTGACTGATTTAAAGCCTTCGGAAGTCGCAAGTCTTAAAAAAGAAGTCGCTGATAAAAAGAAACATCCGCGTGATGTAAAAGTGAACTTAGCTAAGTTTTTAGTGGCTAGATTTCATTCGCAAGCGGCGGCTCAGGCTGCAGAAGATGAATTTAATCGTATTTTTGTAGATAAAGGTTTGCCTGATCAGATTGAAGAATTCCTAGCAACGCCTCAAAATATCGGAGTTGTGCAGTTAATGACGATGGCGGGTCTAACAGCGTCGAACGGCGAAGCCAGCAGGCTAGTCATCGGCGGCGGAGTCAGTCTTGATCAAGATAAAATAAGTGATGCCAAATTGAAAATTGATCTTAAAAAAGGTCAAAGCTTTATTTTAAAAGCTGGCAAAAAGAAATTTATTAAAATTGTAGTAGGTTGATCATGAAAATTAAGTTTATGCCCATGAATATTGAAGTCGATGTGGATTCTAAAAAAAGTCTTCTGCAGATTGCGACTGAAAATAACATTAAGATTAAATCAATCTGTAATGGTGTTCCTTCGTGTTCAGAATGTCGTATAAAAATAACTGAAGGCAGTCATTGTGTACCAGAACCCTCAAAAGCTGAAATTAATTTGATCGGCACAAGTTATCACTTAGATGGCAGACGATTAAGCTGCCAAGTGAAATGTTATGGTTCAATTACAGTTGACATGACTGAGCAGTTAACAAAAATAGACACTCATAAAAAAATTAAAGGTGTTCGTGTCAAAGATCAAAAAGATCTGCACGCTAAGCAAGATACAATGATCCTGAACGCTAAAGAAAACAACTCACAGCCAGTAAAAAAATAATTTTCACAGTGAAATTTAAAATACTTAAATTATAACTGTGAAAATTATTTTATGACTATGCAGTGATTTTTTTCCTTAATATTTCAGCGGCGGCAAAAATTCTTTTTTTCTTGGTTGGCTCCATTTTTTCAACTGTGCGGGCCATCATCGACATACGCGGATTCTTTAAGAAGAAGTCCTTATGTTTTTCTATAAAGCCCCAATAAAGACCGTCAACACCATCAGCCCACTGTTTTTGAGAAATGGCATCGATTTTAAAAAGCCCCATTTTTTTGTAATAATTTGATCCGCAGAAATAGGGCTTTGTTGCAAAAATACCACCATCACTGAATAAGGCCATGCCGTAAACATTAGGCCCCATCACCCAATCAGATGAATCAATAAACATTTCCATAAACCATTTGTGGGCCTCTTTAGGCTCAATTTCTAAAAGTAACATAAGACTTCCGACAACCATTAATCTTTCGATGTGGTGGGCGTAGCCAAACTGAACTGTTTTTTTAATAGTGATATCTAAGGGTGTAATTCCGGTGGTGCCATCATACCAACAAGGTTTTAGTTTTTTATGATGTTTGAAATAATTGGTGGTTTCTTGTTTGTCGCTGTAGTTTTGATAAATACCACGAATAAATTCGCGCCAGCCGATCACTTGGCGAATAAATCCTTCGACAGAGGCAATCGGTGCTTTGGTTTTTTTATAATGTGCTAACACAGCCGTTACAATTTCATCGGGGGTTAGTAAGCCGACATTCAGAAAAGGCGTCAGCACCGAATGAAAAACAAACGTTGAATGTTCAGGTATGGCATCCTCATAGGGGCCGAACTGGGCTAAGCGGTCTGTTATAAATTGGTTGAGCCAAGCTTGGGATTCTTTTCGACTAACGGGTAGCCAAAACTGTGCTGAATTGCCAACATGATCTGGAAACAGTTTATCAGTTTGCAGGCTTACGTCTTTAACATGCTGACTGGGCTTTATTCTTGGAACATCTGGTGGATTAATTTTATTTGGTAATGGTAATCTATTTTCAGCGTCGAAGCTCCATTGGCCGCCGACAGGTGATAGATCTTTTTCAATCAAGATCTTTAAAGCA
The DNA here is from genome assembly GCA_031421235.1 of Bdellovibrio sp. GTDB lineage: Bacteria > Bdellovibrionota > Bdellovibrionia > Bdellovibrionales > Bdellovibrionaceae > Pseudobdellovibrio. The sequence goes on along the minus strand of JANOOI010000518.1, from coordinate 2,648 downwards.
ACACGTTGTTTTTCATAAAATACTTTCATGAACGGACGCTTCGTTGGTGATAAGTATTTTTTGAATTGTTCACGTGATGTTAAAAACATTGGGCTTTGTATGACTTGAATTTTTATTTTTATTTTTGTTAAAAGTTGGATTAATCTTTTTTCAAAAAATTTATCTTCAATTTCGTAAACTGAAGCTGTTGTGATTTTGTTTGCAGAAATAAATTTCTCCAGTGACTGTTCGTAATTCAGTTTTGATTTAAAAGTTTCTTCGATTTTCTCGTAGTGTACATGCAATTTATTTTTTGAAAGCTCGTCAGCGTAAGTACGCATAGCAGCTAAAAAAAATATAATTTTTTGTTTGTGGAACTTGTAATAAGTGCACAGCTCTTTATCTTCGCGGATGAAAACAGTTATTTTTTTATGATCTTTTAAGTGCGTTTTTAAGTCTTCGGGCTTGAAAAGTTGATTGCCTAACGTAATATGTAAATGACTCACAATATGCTCCTGAAATTAATAATAATGATAATAAATAATAAACTGCGTAATGACCACAGAAGTGTTCTTGGCCAGTTAGTTTTAACTAGCAATTTGACCAACTGCAATCGTTCAACTTCACTGATATAGGGCTTAGCCAGCAAGTTGTGAATTGGCACACTTAAAAAAGCTGTGCACAGCCAAATTGCAATTAATAAAACAATGTGAATCGTCCAATATGTAGAAAAATCATTAACAACAAGTAAATAAAAGGCCGTAAAAATTTCTAAAACCATCATCGGAGCAACAACAAAAGTGATCATTTGAGTGTGAAATTTTTGAAAATTTAAAAATTGTTTGAATTCGATGAATTTAAAACTTGGATAATGAACAATTTGAATAATCCAGATGACTCCGGTCATGAAATAACAACTTAAAATCTGCAAGTTAAGAACATGATCTGAATTAATAAATTCTTTGTGTGTGTCTAAAAAGGAAACTATGTAATCTTCCATGGTACTCCTAATATCCAGCCTTCATTTTTAATTTTCCGAGGTATTTTTATATTCCAAAAATCGTTAGTCTTCGAAAACTTTAGGCCAGCGTAGGCTAAAACAAACGAATCTGCACTATCTTGATTGTTAAATTTATGATTTTTCCAGTTGTTTTGTCTTTGACTATTTTTAAGCCAAACTTTCCAGTAAAAACTGGGATAGCCTTCGGCGATAACGACATTTGTTTTAGAATTTGTCGGCTGATGACACCAGATCTGATACCAAGTTGTATCTAACGACAGATCTTTAAGTATTCGGTAAGTTCCACATCCAATATTTTTTTGAAACGGGTGTAGATTGAAAACTGAATTGGCTTTTGTTAAAACCTCGACAGTTCTTTCTGGATTTTTTTGTTCGCCACTGAAGGAATTAAAAAAACGATGCGCAGTTTTAGCCCCAAAAGCTTTTTGATTAAACTGATAGGTTTTAACCACTGATAAAATTTGATTTATTGTTTTTTTACAATCTTGGGGTAAACCTAAAACAGCATCGACAACAATCAATATTTTTAATTTGGTGACAGCTTCAAAATCTAAATCGGTATGATTTTGGATTAGATTATAAATTTCTTTTTCAGTCAGAGATTTTATTCTAAGTTCAAAGTGATTTTTCGGACTTTGTTGTTTTCGGTTATCAATCAGGCTACAAGTTAGGGGCTTCGGAATTCCTTTGGCTGTTGTAGCGCCTGTTTGATCGATTCCTATAATAAAATCAAATTTCATTATTTAATGTATTCAAATTCGATTTCAGTTTTGACTGAATTTAAAATAAATCCTGATTGAAAAGCTTTTTTAGCAAGAAGTTCTGCTTTATCTTGATTCGATGGATTGTTAATAGAAACGGATAATTTTAATTTTTTCATAACTGGTTTTTTATTTTCGTCTAAATCAACTGTTAAAGTTGAGCTTGCATTTAATCCCTCATAATCCAGTTTATAATTTTCTGCATACAACTTAAAATTTGAGACAAAAAAATTAGTCAGAGCTTGAGCAAATAAATCTTCGGGGCTGAATCCACCACCTGGGCCATTAAATTCTGGGGGCACAGCACATGTCGCTGTCCAGTTGTCTTGGTTTGTTTTTGATGTAATAGTCCATGTTTTCTGGACCCCTGACTGGGTTGAACTTTTGGCCTGAAAAAACATTGGGTATTTAAACATAGTAAAGCTCCTGTCGAAAAGTAATCAAAAAAACATTAGAAATAATTAACAAAAATAATCTTAAATCGGTTTAGATTGATTTAACAACTTTGGGTAGCATGTTAATGCTGAATAACAGCGTCTCAAACTGGTGCTGTACTAAATTGATTTAATTTTTTAAACATGTATCAGATCAGGATTTTTCTCAATTTTTAAATATATTGTCATTTGATATCAAGTGTTTAGCTAAATAGTCCGATAAATTGTCTATGCTGTTGACGATGCGGGACGTATATTTGAAATTAATTTTTCACATGTGTAAACACACATGTATGTTTTTGATGGCGCTAATTCTGCCATCTCTAGTTTTTGCAGCAGCAGCCCCTAAATACACAACATACCAAGCCCGAGTCATCAAGCCTGACAACATGCCACTAGAAGATTCGAATGTGATGTTCAGATTTACTCTGACAAATCCTGCAGCAAATTGTG
>JANOOI010000517.1:0-11326 GCA_031421235.1 Bdellovibrio sp. | reverse complement strand
CATGCCGTTTGTTAAACACGTTGGGATTTCACGAAAAATAGAAAATGAAAACGAAAAAGAACGTTTAAAAAAACTAATTCAAAAAATTAATCCTGCAGGTGGTGTTATTGTTAGAACTGCAGCTGAGGGCGCAACCGAAGAATCATTAAAAGCAGATATTGAATATTTAGATCGTTTAGGGAAAGAAATTCAAAAAAATTATGAAAAAAAGAAAACAGCGGGCTTAGTTCATTCAGAAATTGATGTTGAATTACGAGCGCTTCGCGATTTAATGAGTGAAGAAGTCACAACTGTTTGGGTCGACGACGAAGAAGTTTACAAAAAAGTTTCTAAATTTGTGGCTCAATTAATGCCAAAATATAAACACAACATTATTTTGTATATAGAAAAAAAACCGCTGTTTGATTTATATGATATTGATTTAGAAATTTCACGGGCCACTGAAAGAAAAGTTTGGTTAAAATCAGGCGGATATATTGTTGTTGATGAAGCTGAAGCCCTTGTTGTTATCGATATTAACACAGGTCGGTTCGTCGGAAAAAAAGACCTTGAAGATACAATTTTAAAAACAAATTTAGAGGCTGTTAAAGAAATTGCCCATCAATTACGTGTGCGAAACGCCGGCGGAATTATCATTATTGATTTCATCGATATGGAAAAAGAATCCCACCGCGAACAAGTTTTACAAGCCATGAACGATGAATTAAAAAAAGATCGCGCCAGAACAAATGTCACATCGATGTCTGAACTAGGCCTTGTTGAAATGACCAGAAAACGAATCAGACCAAGCCTTGTTAAAACACTTTGTGAACCGTGTTCGTATTGTGATGGCAAGGGGTATATCAAACGTAAATCAACTATCGCTAATGAAATTTTTCGTGAAATTGAACGTGAGGTTAGCCTTAGAGAACACAAACGCAAAAATTTAATTATTCATTGCCACGCAGACATTGTGGATTGGATTTACGAAGTCGAAAATGAAACCCTAGAACATCTTGAAAAAAAGTCCGGGCATTCAATCGCTTTTAAAATCGAAACAGCTTACCACCGCGAACAGTACGAAGTTTTTGAGGGCTAGACTAGACTCCATCATAATGGAAAGTTTCAAAATAAAATTTATAATAAAGTAATGAAATCAAAAATTTTAATCATTGCTGTATTATTTTTTAATGTAGACGTTTTCGCTAAAAAATCAGTGGTTGTTGAAAAAAAGCCCGCAATCACAGACAAAAAAAGAAATCCTGCTGAAAACGCCGGAAAAATCATTGTGACTCCGACTGAAGAAGGTATGGATACAAATGATTTCAATAGCGATGATTACAGCGTTCAAGGACAGCCAAGCACTTATAATAATGAAACAATGAACAAAAAAGTCAGAGAAAAAATACTGGTCAAATCGGGCGTGTCAAATTATGCAGGCCAATGGGATCATCTTGAAAAAGATATTTTTGTTTTAAGAGCGAAAAATTATAATTTTGAGCAATTCAAATCTTTATATCCGCAAATTCCAGAACAAAATTTACAAACAGCTTACAGCTATATAAGAAATTCTAAATAATGAAGTTATTTTTGGTTGTACTAGCTATCTTTACTAATTTTAATACAGCATATGCTGATATTTTATTTTTAGATTTAAATAACAGTCCCAAAGAAATCGAAGCAGCTCAGATTGCTGCCAAACAACGTGGTGAAAAGCTAATCGTTTTTCCGGATAAACCAACTAACTACGACACAGACTTTTCTTCACAATTAAGTACAAAACTACAAGAAATGAAAAAAAATAAAATTCAAAGTAAAATTAGTTCAGTTATTTTATCAGGACACAACGGCAACGGGCATTTTACAGGTTCTAAAGCTTCTTTGTCGTATGTTGAACTACAGCAAGTGATTGAATCTAATCCTGAACTGACAGAATCAGTAAAAAGTTTGTATTTGTGGGGCTGCTATACAGCGACACCAGGAAGTATTATTAATAACTGGAAGCCTACATTTAAAAATTTAGACGTCATTATTGGCTTTGATGGCGTTGCACCTGCTAATAATAGTTTATCAGGCCATAAGTATTTAACAGACTCACTAATTAAAGAAAAAAGTATGACTGCTGCAAAAACAGACAAAGAGCTTAAAAGTATTTTTAATGATTTAGCACATGTTAAAAATATTGATGCTTCAATTTGCAGAAACGACACATATATATCGAAAAAAAAATTCGCAGATTTAAATAAGCTGATTCAGCATTGTAACGTTGAAGAATCGAAGAAATGGGCGGAAGTTTATGATTGCTACATGGACGGTGTTAAACCCAAGTCACCAGAAAACCAAGGCCTAGACTGTTCTGACGTGCCTAAAAATACCAGCAATAGCAAACTTAGAGATTTATATAATTATCTACAAGATACCAGTCACTGCGATGACATAATTAGCACACACGGTAGGAATCGTGATCGAATCATACGACTTATTTTTTCTAAAAATGTGATGAAAAACTTTTTGGATAACAACAAAGAATGTAATAGTCAGATCAATTCATTTTTAGCAGATTCTGACAGTCCGCTAAAAGTTGAAACTCAGTACTTTGTAAATTCTAAGCGCAGTGAAATTAAAAAAAAATCATCAGATATTTCTGAGGCCGTTCATTTAAGTCGCAATCAATTTGAAAATAGTTTAAGCAAAAAAATTGACACACAGACGGAAACTGTGAACAAAATGACCAACGCCAGTTTGGCAGCAATATGTGTGTCCAGATTAAATGACATCAATTATTTAATTCCAGATGTGATACCTTTTTCGTGGGTAGAGCCCACCTCTAATGATAATTCCGAATTTGAATCTGTAAAAGATATGCGCAAAAAAATCGAGAAATCTACAGTCAAAAATATAGCAACTGACTACGGCTACGACGTAATAAAAAAGTCTGGAGCATTCAGAATAATTTCTTCTGATGATGAAAAAAAGTTTCAATATGCCATCAGAAATCAATGGGCTAATAAATTTAGTGATAAATCAGTTAAAGAATTTGAAAAACAAAAGGTAATTTTGAGTGAAAAATATTTTAAACAAATCGAAGCTAAAACAAATCAAATTATAAAAGAAATACCACCTCATACCGATAAGCGTGTTAGAGAAGAAATAATAAAAAACTATTTAAGCCCTACTGCTATATTCAATGATACAATTAGCACAATAATTCAGAAAACAGATCATCAAAAAGATCGTGGTGAAGAAGAATATGAAACAGAACTAGAACGTAGCTGGAATAGACGTGGCAGATAAAAAGCAGCTGCTCGAAACTGCTTACCCAATCGCTATATGGGCAACCCTTGAGATAACTAAACCAGCTTGTGGCTCCATAATAAATTTAAGAATGAGTCATAATTTATGAACTGAACTGCTTCTGCTTGAAACTGATTCTCATCAAAACTAATAAAATAGCTGGTATTTAAATTATTTTTTTTATGAGTTTTTTTTTGAAAACGGGCAAAAGATTCGTGAACAAAATTACCAGGCTTAAGACAAATCGAAACTTTTGAATTCAGCAAAAAATGGACAAACTGATTTTTATAGTTACTTAAAAAAGAAATGTTCATTTTTTTGTGGATGAAACTGTATTTAAGTAATTCCAAAAAAACAAGATCTTCAAAGTTTTGTTCAATGTTTAGATCGTAATCTTCCACATCTAATACATTTTTATAGGCATTCTTTAGGCCAACATCTAAAAAATAGAACTTCTTTCTTTTTGTCGCGCCAGCATCAGATATCTCAAAGATGTAGCCTTCATCAACAAGTCTTAAATAGTATTCTCGCAATGTTCGGCTGGGTAATTTCAGTTCCTGTGACCATTTTTCGAAATTAACTAGACGTTCTTGATCTGCGGCTAATAAATTTAAAAGCAGAAGAGTCATTGTCTTGTTTTTTAAACTGCATTTTTTGACAAGCTCGCCTGAAATGTCATTCAATTTTAAAATAGGATTTGGATTATAAAGAACACCATTTAAATGGCCGTATGTATAGTAGGACAACGCAAATCCGTTGCTTGAATCTTGTGATTGGCTGCTTTCTGGTAAAATAAAACAAAGATTGAAATCAAGTGATTGTAATTTTTTGATGTAGTGTTTTCGGGTGACTATTATAAAATGTATTTTATGATTTTTTGAAATCACTTTTCGAATGACTTCAATCATGGGGTCGATGTCGATAAAGTGATCCAAAACAACAGTTGTAATCGTATCAGCAAGTAAAACAGTTAAAAAATCAGGGTTCAAAACAAATTTTCGGTAGACATCGCCATCAGCAAAATCTAAATAAAGATCAACAGAAGCATGATTTTTCAAAAAATAACTGATCCCAGTCTGGGGTAGACCATAAAGTACCGAGCTTTTTTTATGACTTAGTATTGTGTTAAGAGCCTGCATGTATGGTTTGATACCACTATTCTGATAAAAATGGCAATTACATTGCGAATTTTGACCATCAAATTAGACTTGTTGTATTTGAACACGTCGAGGGTGAAGAAATATGTCTTTGACTCTGCCCTTTGATAATGGCACAAAAGGACCTTGTCATAAACATTTCTGTGGAGGAAATATGTACGCAATTATTAAAACTGGCGGGAAACAGTACAAAGTTCAAGCTGGCGATATTTTACAAGTTGAAAAACTTGAAAACGACCTAGGTTCTGAATTCACCATTTCGGAAATCCTTTTAGTCGGTGGCGATAAAACTCATGTTGGTTCACCAATAGTCAAAAACGCTTTAGTTACGGTTGTAGTTACTAAACAAGCTAAAACTAAAAAAGTAATCGTTTTTAAGAAAAAACGTCGTCAAGGCTACAGAAAGTTTGCAACACACAGACAAAATTTTACAGAATTATTCATCAAATCAATTACTTCTCCGGACGGTCAAATATCTAAAACTGATGCAAAACCAGTTGTTAAAGATATGGCTGCATTAAGAATTGAAAGAATTGAAACTAAAGTTTCTGATTCACGCGCAAAAGCTGAAGCAGGAATCGGTTTAGGTCGTCACGCCTCTAAAAAAGCTGTAGGACCAAGTGGTGCTAAAGTTAAAAAAGCTGCAGCAGCACCTAAAAAGAAAACGACTGTTAAAAAAGCAACAAAGAAAAAAGCGACAACAAAAAAAGCCGCTAAAAAAACAAAGTAGTAATTTAAATATTTTAAAAGAATACGGAGCATACAATGGCAAGTAAAAAAGCTGGTGGTAGTACCAAAAATGGAAGAGATTCACATTCGAAACGATTAGGCGTGAAAAGATTTGGCGGACAGTTGGTTAAATCAGGAACAATCATTATTCGTCAGCGTGGAACTCAGTTTCATGTTGGTAACAATGTGAAAATGGGCCGTGACCACACGATCTATTCTGTTGTTGATGGTCATGTTAAGTTTGAAAGATTTTCGAAAGAAAAATTTAAAGTTAGCGTTTACCCTAAATCTGCGTAATAAGATACGTACAGAAAAACAATTGAATAAGAGGGAGCCCTTCAAGGCTCCTTTTTTATTTAAAGCCAATCAAGAATGTAATTAAACTGTTTTTAATAAGATCTGTTAGTTTGGGTGAGTATGAAATTTGTCGATGAAGTAAAAGTAACTATAGCATCAGGTCGCGGCGGTCCCGGCGCGATCACATTTAGACGTGAAGCTTTTGCTCCTCGTGGTGGCCCAGATGGTGGCGACGGTGGTAAAGGCGGCGATGTTATCTTCAGAACTTCTAAGCATATTAATTCTCTTGTTGATTACAAACCTCTTAAAAAATATTCTGCCGAAAGTGGCCAAGCTGGCGCGGCATCAAATTGTTCGGGCCAAGCTGGCGCAGATCTTATTATGATTGTCCCACGGGGAACTATTATTCGTGATTCAGAAACCAATGAAGTATTACATGATTTAACAGAAACTAAAGAAGTAGCGCTTTTATTTGGTGGCCGCGGCGGAAAAGGAAACGCCTTTTTCAAAACCAGCGTCAATCAAGCCCCGGAATATGCACAGCCAGGTGAAGACAACCATACTCGTGAAATCGTTTTAGAACTTAAATTAATTGCTGATGTGGGTATTATTGGTTTTCCGAACGCAGGTAAATCAACTTTGATTTCAAGAATTTCAGCAGCTAAACCCAAAATTGCAGATTATCCTTTTACGACTCTTACGCCTCAGCTGGGCGTTGTTAAAGTCGGGGACTACAGCAGCTTCGTAGTTGCCGATATTCCCGGTTTAATTAAAGGTGCGCATTTGGGAGTAGGACTTGGAATTCAGTTTTTAAAACATATTGAAAGAACAAGTTTATTTGTTCACATTGTTGATATTTCTGGGATGAGTGGTCGCGACGCTGTACAGGATTATATCGATATCAATTTCGAAATTGAACAATATGATGAAATAAACAAAGACAAAACAGGCTTTTTCCCTTTGCGCGCACGTGAACAAATCCTAGTTTTTAATAAAATAGATTTGTTAGCTCAAGAAGCCGTTGAGAAAACAAAACAAACTTTTAAGAAAAAATTTAATGTCGATGCCTATGTGATATCTGGTGTTACAGGTAAAAACATAAATGAACTTTTGAAAGTCATTGCTGACAAAGTGCTGGCTTCAAAAAGTGATACCGAAGTCGATTCTGAAAATGGTATCGAAAACAGTGAAGGTGCTGAATGAAAATAGGTCTATTCGGTGGAAGCTTTAATCCGCCACACAATGGTCATGTTAATAGTCTAACAACAGTTCAGAAAAAAATGGGTTTTGATAAAATTCATATTATTCCAAACAACCAAAATCCTCTAAAAGTTCCCACTGAAGCCCCGGCCCCTGAACATCGTTTAGAAATGGCCAAACTTGCCTTTTCAACATATGGACCGGCTTTTTTTATTGATGATATTGAATTAAAGCGTGGTGGCAAAAGCTATACAATCGATACGATTAAGCAACTTCGTGAACAGTATGAATCTAAAGACCTTTATTTAATTATTGGCGCTGATAATTTTGAAACTCTTTCTGAGTGGAAAGATTATAAAAAAATTCTTAAAGAAGTTAATTTAGTTGTGACAACTCGTCCCGGATATCAAATCCCAGAAACAGAAAGTGAATTTCCAGACTACTTAACAGGTCTTATTGGTGAAAGCGATTTTGGAGCCGTTGAATTAACGACTGGGCGCTCAATAGAATTTATAACTCTTCAAGATCTAGACATTTCTTCTTCTGAATTACGTAAAAAATTAAGAGTCGGCAGACCCGTCGAAAAATATTTACCGCTTTCTGTCGAAAGTTATATTAAATCTCAAGGTATTTATAAATCAGAAAGTAAAAAAATCAGTGATTATTTAAAATTTACTGAATTCTGTTCGCAAGTTCTTTTCGATAAAAAGGGCATAGCTATACGTGGTTTTGATGTTCGCGAAATATCAACAACGACTGATTTTACTTTGATCGCATCTGGAACAAGTACGCGTCATGCTTCTTCTATGGCTGAAAACCTTATTTTAGCTATAAAGGATGAATTTAACGTTTATCCGCAAGGTGTTGAAGGCATCGATGAAGGCCGCTGGGTTGTTGTTGATTACGGTCCACTTATAGTTCATCTTTTTTATGATTTCGTTCGCCAAGAATATCGCATGGAAGAACTTTGGAAAAACGGTAAAGAATTCAAATTATCAGATAAAACCATCAAAGCTTAACCATAATTTTATAAAATGAAGAATTTTATATAACGAAGAATTAGAATGATGAAGACTGTGCTGTATGATTTCAAAACATCAAAGGAAAGCTGGTTCGAACAAGCAGCCAGTCTTTATAAAGAAAAAATTAATCATTACTGTCAGTTTGAAATTCAATCCTTAAAGCCATCAAAATTAGACCGTGACGATGCAGCTGCTAAAAGAAAAATTGAAACTCAGGAACTTCTGAAAAAGATAACTTCAGATGACTACATCATTTTATTTGATGAAAAAGGTAAAAATTTAGACTCCATTCAGTTCAGTAAAGCTATTGAAAATAGTTTTATCTCTGGCAAAAAGCGACTTGTTTTTATTATTGGTGGCGCTTTCGGCGTGGATGATGATATCAAAAATCGCGCGCAGCTTAAGGTCAGTTTTTCACCAATGGTCATGAATCATCTTGTTGCTGAAACAGTGGCATTAGAGCAAATCTACCGCGCGATGACGATTATAAAACGGATTCCGTACCACAATATTTAGGCATCAGCGTTACTGTACGATATGAAGCTGGCCAGATAATTGATGAGCTTTCGGTATGAACCTTGAAAATTTGTTTTATCATTGCTGTCTACTTATCAAAACTGACTGTGTAGGCTGTGGATCATTATTACCGACTGAATCAGGCCTTTGTCGTAAATGCAATAACCAGCTCAATAATTACAAAAAAAATAATCAGCTACCTGCAGATACAATCTCTCTTTACTCGTGGAAGCCTCAGGCCAGTGATCTCATTTCAAGCTATGTGTATTATTTAAAATCTCCATTTTCTTTGCCGGCATGGTCAGTAATTTCCAAAGAATTCGTTAGGTCATGTTCATTAAAATACGATCATCTGAAAACCTTGATCATTCCGATTCCTAGTTCAACAGGCAGAAATCATTCTTTGTATTTTGCAAAAAACTTATCGAAATTAACAAATAGGCCCTATAAACAAGTCCTCAGTTATGTAAAAACAGATAAATCGGATCAATCACAAAAGAAAAAAAACAAACTTGAAAGAGCTAAACAGTCTTTTACCATTGATGAAGAATTTACAGACATCTTATTAAGCTATCAGTGCATTATCTTTGTTGATGACATTATAACAACAGGCGCGACATATACCGCAGCACAACGAGCCATTAAACAGCACCTTGCTAGGTTGCAGCCTACGGAAGATGTGCAGTTTGTTCTGTGGACGGCCTTCGCAAGGGAAAAAACCGAAACACGTTGTTGAAAATGTAGGCTTCTGCTATATAAAACCATGCTAAAAAAATCTCAAAAATACATTTTAATCAGCCTGTCTGTACTGCTACTTTTGGCAGTGTCAGTTTTTGCAAAAAAAGCCCAAGTTTCTGATCAAGTATCAGGTCAGGTTTCTGGCCAACCTTCAGTAACACAATCAGCTGAAAAAATACTTAAACAGTATAATAAAAAAACGGGTATTGAATTAAATATCGAAATTAAAACCGAGAAAAAAACCTTAGGCACTGTAACAAATCAGAAAGCTAATTTGAAATCGATTGGTAAAAAGGTTTTTTTAGCTGTCGAAGGCGAGAAAAAATCTGAAGTCATCTTTAACGGAGAAAAATTATATGTGATCTCTTATCCCGATCTTGATTTAGATCCGGATGGCAAAAGAAAAGTCATCATTACAAAGATCACAGATGACAATCATATGTCAGTTCTAAGTCAGCTATTCAGCCAGCCGCAGACAATGTTTAAAAAATTTAAAATAGAAAAAATAGCAAAGCCAACTGGTGAGTTTGAATTAAAACTTATCTCAGTAAAAAATGATATTCGCCCGCTTTATTTACAGTTTAACAAAAAAATACTAAGCAGTATTTTTTACACTGATGATGTCGGTACAGAAACAACATTAATTTTAAGCGAACCAAAAGCAGGAAAATTTAAATCAAAAATATTTAATTATATTCAGAAAAAAACAGATGAGGTTATAACCCAATGAATTCAACAAATAGCGCGACAAGTTCTTTAGAAACTAAAAAAGTTCATTTTATTAGCTTAGGCTGTCCAAAAAATTTAGTGGATAGTGAAATTATGGCTGGAACATTAATGAGAGATGGCTATGAAGTTGTAGCTGACGCTGAAAGTGCAGATACGGTAGTCGTTAATACTTGTGGATTTATTGAAGAATCTAAAAAAGAATCTATTCAAAGAATTTTAGATATGACGACTTTAAAAGAAAAAGGCCAAATTAAAAAAGTCGTTGTCGCTGGTTGTTTAACACAAAGATACAAAGATGATTTAGTTGAAGGTCTTCCTGAAGCTGATTTATTTATTGGTAGCGGTGAATTTCAGAACATTTCACAAATTTTAAAAAAGCATGATCAAGGCGAAACTAAAAAAACTTTTTTCAATTTACCGACGTATTTACAAGAAGAAACCACTCCACGGGTGAATTCTCAGCCAAAACATCGCGCGTATTTAAAAATTTCTGAAGGCTGCATGAAACGTTGTGCTTTCTGCGCTATACCGTTAATTCGTGGAAACTTACAATCAAGAACGATTCAAAATGTTGTCAATGAAGCAAAGATTTTAGCTGCTGGTGGCGTAAAAGAATTAATTATTATCAGCCATGATTTTACTGATTACGGTTGGGATCTTCGTAAGAAAAATCCTGAAGCCAAAGAATCACCAGTTGAATTATTAAAAGCATTAGCTGAAGTTGATGGAATAAAATGGATCCGGTTACTTTATTTATATCCAGATGGAATCACGCAAGAACTTATTGATCTTATGAAATCTAACAACAAATTTGTTAAGTATTTTGATATGCCTTTACAGCACATCAACAGCGAAGTTCTTAAAAAAATGAATCGTAAAATGACCCGAGAAGAAATCGTTGAAGCCCTTGATCGTATTCACACGCACATTCCAGACGCAGTTATCCGAACACAATTTATCGTTGGATTTCCGGGTGAAACAAATGAGCAATTTGAAGAATTACTACAGTTCGTTTCTGAACAACAATTCGACCGTGTTGGTAGTTTTCAGTATTCGCCTGAAGAAAACACCCCGGGCGGTAAAATGACTGACCAAATCGAAGAATCAATCAAGCAGTTTAGATATGATGCACTAATGTCTGTTCAACAAAATATTTCAGCTAAAAAACATCAGGCATACATTGGCAAAACTGTCGAAGTTTTAGTTGAAGGTTATAGTGAAGAAACTGAATTATTATTACAAGGCCGCACATCACAACAAGCCCCAGAAATTGACGGTGTTGTTTTAATTAATGATGGCCAAGCTAAAATTGGTGAATTTGTAAAAGTCAAAATTACTGAAAGCATGGAATACGATCTAATTGGCGAAATCGTTACTGCAGACACTGTTTGATGCTTGCGTAGTATTTTTCTGAAATGAGATTTTTATTTTTTTCTAATTCAACTTGTGCTTTTCTGAACTGAAAAGCATATGTTTTATCAAGCTTACAGGCTGAGGCATAAGAAGTTAAAGCCTCGTCATATTTTTCCAATTCATATTGGATCATAGCTTTGCCCAAATAAGCTCTTGCCGATTTCGCATCGACAGCAACGGATTCATCATAAGCTTTAATAGCTTCTAGTGATTTTTTTTGTAGATGGTAGATTTCTGCACGACATGTCATTG
>JANOOI010000516.1:0-2999 GCA_031421235.1 Bdellovibrio sp. | reverse complement strand
GTTTAAAAGTTTTATCAAGATCAGAGCATTTATAAAGTAAATAACAAACGGCAGTTAATAAAAAACTATTCAACTGATGTAAACTCATGAACAAAAGTCTTAAAAACGAATCGTTAACGCTGACAAGTTCAAGCTTTACTAAAAGGGCACCAATCAAAGCTTCACTGGCAGTTAAAAGCAGCACAGCGTAGAGTAGTTTTTTAAAATGAGGAGTTGTTGTGTTTTTGAATTTAAAAAATAAATACACAACAAATATTCCGTAAGTTCCGCTCATTACGCGGTGAAAATATTCGACAATCGTTTTTGTTTGTTTAAAATCAGGTATCACTTCACCAGCACATAAGGGCCAATGATCTCCGCATCCATCACCAGAATGAGATATACGCACCCATGCGCCCCATAAAATGACTAACAAAGTATAAAACCAAAGAATAAAAAATAAATTTTTTCTGGTTTTATCCAATTTGCACCTTATGGTCTTTAAAAATTGTGTAGGCTTTACTGTAATCTTTTTTTGAATATTTTAAAAGATCATAAACATAATGCATATAAAATTTTAGGCTTGTGATTTTATGTTTACGCATAAACCGGCCACGGTTTCTTTGGTACAAGTGATAAGTATAAAAACGATCTTTATGACAAGTTTTTCCAATTTTATGTTTTGCAGAGGTGTTTTGATCAACTGTTAATTTAAGACCTAGTTTCTGGGCACGGTAGCTAAAATCAACATCTTCCCAGTAAGTATGAAAAGATTCATCAAAACCACCTAATTTTTCAAAATATTTTTTTGATATCCAAAAGGCTGTTCCAGGAATGTAAGCAATGTGCTGTTTTGATTGATCATCTGTTTTTTTCAAATGCAACAGACGACCATCTTTAGGGTTTAAAGCGCCCATGACGGAATCAACATCCTGTGAATTTCGTTTCATTAGTTTTATTGACGAGAAAAATAATTCTTTGTCAGTCAATTGGTTAGTGAAGCCAGTGCTGACTTCAGTTAATTCAGTGTCATTTGTTAAAAACAAAATGGCTTTATGGGTGCTAAAAACTGATTGAAGTAGTGCATTAATCCCGCCGGTGAAGCCATTATTGTGGATTAATTCAAGATGGTTAATTTGGGGAAATAGTTTTTTTAAAGTTTCTATGTGTTTTGGAAGACTTCCGTTATGCAATAGAAAAATTTGATCAGCTTCTACAAATTTTAAAGCGCTGTTCACACAATTGGCCGTGTGTTCAGGATGGTTGTAGCTTAAAATGCCTGTAGCGAAATGATCCATAATGATGATAACTTAGACTATTTTAAGATATGAATCAATCACCTTTCGGGCATTGATATGAGCTTTCAGAACTGATAGAAAAATAAAAACCCCACCGGTTTTACGATCTAGAAATAAAATATCTTTTGGGGGAGTTCTTAAATCGAAATTTTTAAATTGAATGGCTTTTTTAACGACTCTTGATGGCAAATCCGTTTTAGACCACTGATAGCGTCCATCAGCTTCAACTTTATCAGCTGTATTTCGTGAATCGTCAGGTGTCCAGAAGGGTTCAACTGTTTCATCACAAAAAGTTGTAAACGCTTTGATGTAGTCCTCTTTGTCGGAATCAATGATAAAACCAAGTCCTTTAGCGCCTGAAAAGAACATTTCGCGGTCACCAACGATAGAGCCCTTGATCATTTTACGATAAGAAGTCATAAATTCTAACGGAAAACTTCGGCAAGCTCCAAAATCAAGAAGAACTAAGCGATCTTCGCCTAATGAATCAATTTGTATCTTATAATTTCCGAGATGGGGATCAGTTTGGACCAGATTCCACGAAAAAAGTTCTTTAAAATATAAATCTATAAAATTCTCAGACAAACGATTGCGTCTATTGGGTGATAGGCTTTGCACCAAAGGATGATCGGCTTTTAAGCCTTCAATGTATTTCGTAGCCAACACTTTTTGTGTTGAATATTTAAAGTAGACTTGTGGAACAACGTAGCGTGAATCATCACCAACAAGTAATCTGTATTTTTCTGTTAATTCAGCTTCCATGGTGTAATCGAGTTCTTGCCTCAACATACTTTTAATTTCTTCAAAAACAGAATCTAAATTAATTTCAGAAGGAATTAATTTAGAAAATTGCAGTAAAACTTTTAAAGATTTAATATCAGAATCAATGGCTCGTTCAAGATGAGGGTACTGAATTTTAAGCGCAATTTTTTCACCAGTGGTCTTGATCACCGCCGAATGAACTTGCCCCATCGATGCAGAACCTACAGCCACAGGGTTGATTTCTAATTCATCTATGAGATCAGGACTAAGATAAGTTTCTAAATCTGACTTCATTTTCGACCACTCAACAGGTGGCGAATCAGTTTGTAGTTTTTTTAAAAATTCATTAGCCTGCGGTGGAAAAAAATATTCACCGTACATCGAAAGCATTTGGCCAGCTTTCATTAATGAACCTTTAAGTTGACCCAGTTCTTTCGTCATCATTTCAGCTTGGTCAGTGATATACTGATCCATATTCTGGCCAGTGGCTTTGTGAGCTGCGTATTTCAGTCCTGCATTAAGTCCAATTTTAGCAACACTCATTGTGCGCTCAAATAAAGAGCTTTTAATTTGTTTAAGCTGAGGCCTAGTATTAGGTTTTGATTCGTTGTTGTCTGACATGTGTAGTGTATGATTATATTCAAAATTATCTGTTCTTGATAGTATATTCTGAAAGGGCTAGCAGATGACACAAAACACATCAGAAATAACCTTATTTTGGTTCAGGCGTGATCTAAGACTGTACGACAACGCAGGCCTTTATCATGCGTTGAAAGCCAACAAAAACGTGTTGCCTCTATTTATTTTTGATCAAAATATTTTAAAACTTTTAGCTAAAGACGATTTGCGCGTTCAATTTATTCATCAAGTTCTTTCCAAAATGCAGACAGAACTGAAAATTAAAAAAACTGATTTATTATGTGAACATGGATCACCCATTGATGTCTTTAAAAAACTATC
>JANOOI010000515.1:0-2874 GCA_031421235.1 Bdellovibrio sp. | reverse complement strand
GTTTTCATGCTTAGTCCTTTTTTTTGTTCTTATCGATAACCGTAACAATAACAGCATCAGAGTCGTTGAAAAAAATAATAATTCTTATGTCTTTGTCTGCACTTTTATTGAAACCACGCAAAGCGTATTTCCAACCATTATTATCTTTGCGCAAGCTATCTTTTCCTTCTTCTCTGTGAGCATTATTGATCATCTCTTCAATATCGCTCATCTGCACATCACGTTTGTCCATTTGCTCTTGTGCATGGGCCGTCGGAATTAGGTTTCCATATTCAAAAGCTGTCATCACATCTTGTATGACGTTAGGTCTTTTTCCTATCGACATAACTTACCTTTTACTCTACCATCATGTGGATATATAGGCAATTTATATTTAAAACAATAGTACTTACAAATACTTAAGAGTTTGTACTGCGTGTTTTTGCGTATTATAAAAGTTGATTTTAACATGCGTGCACCTGCCGACTACAGGTGTATGCAAAGTCAGAACTATATCGAGTCATCAGTAAAAATGATTTAGACTTTGTCGTAGTTCGTGATTCGGATCACAAACTACGAAGGATCATCACCACTGTCGTCGCTGTTGAGATGAATTAAAATACGTTCGGCTAAAACACGATTGAAAGTTTTTAGCGTAGCGATATCTTCGATGTCGGCTTCGCGAATGGCTTCGATGGTTTGAAATTTTTTAAGTAAGGCTAATTTTCTTTTTTCACCAAGCCCAGATATTTCATCTAGCTCACTAGCCAACGATCTTTCTTCGCGGCGTTTACGATGAAATGTAATAGCAAATCTATGGGCTTCATCACGAAGGCCGGTTAAAATATGCAAAGCTTCTGAATTAGTTTTAAACGTCACAGGATTAGATCTACCTGGTAAATAAAATCGCTCTTCTGTTGTTGTGACTGATTCAGATTGGAAATCGGCTTGCGTACGGGCTTTTGCTAAACCCACCACAGGAATATTTGTTTTACCGATTTCTTGTAAAATTTTAATTGCCTGAGTCAACTGCCCTTTGCCACCATCGACAACGATCAAATCAGGCTCGTCGTATTCAGTGTGTTTAAACCTACGCGATAGAACTTCATACATCGATTTAAAATCATCAATGCCATCAACAGTTTTAATAATGTATCTGCGGTAGTGATCTTTGCTGGGTCTACCATCTTCAAAAACTACTTGGCTTGCGACAGTTTCAGTTCCTTGAAAATGAGAAATATCATAACATTCAATTCGGTGTGGTAATTTTGGCAGTTGTAGTTTCGTTTTAATTTCAGCAAGACCTTGTTGTTTCACTTCTTCTTTAGACATCATTTTTTCAAAATGTGATTTCGCGTTGTCTGATGACATATCTAAAAGCTTTTGTGTTTTAGGATCTGTGGGGTATCTGACGATAGCGTCTTTACCATTACGTTGTTTAAGCACGGCTTGCAGCAGTTTATTCAGGTCATTTCCTAAATCGATCACGGTCACAACTTCATCTGGGACAATGTTGTCTTCGTAGTACTGATTTAAAAATGAAACAAACCATTCCTGCGGAGATTCATCAGGTGCTGTGATATCTAAGCCTGCCAAGAAATGTGAACGTGTTCCTAATACTCTGCCCGATCTAACATGAAGTGTTTCAATCAACACGCCACGCGCGTCACCAAAATAACTAATAATATCTTGATCAAGATCAGTATTGTCGCTAATCACTGATTGTTTTTCAATAATCGTTTTAATCGAGAACATCGAATCCCGAAGTCGTGCAGCCACTTCAAATTTTTCTTCACCGGCAGCTGTTTTCATTTTAGATTCAATATCTTTAATTAATTTTTTACTACGACCTTTTAAAAAATCTTTTGCGCCTTCGACTTCAAGACGGTAGTCATCTTTAGTGATATATTTCACACAAGGGGCTGTACACCGACCAATTTGATGAGTCATGCACGGCCTAGTTCGTGATTTAAAAATATGATCTGTGCAATCTCTGATTTTAAAAATTCGATTTAAAAACCGGATTGTACCAAATACAGCGCCGCCTGAAGTAAATGGTCCGTAGTAAAGGCTGCCATCTTTGTGAACTTTTCTAGACAAATACAACCTGGGAAAATCATCTGCCCATGAAAGTTTAATGTAAGGGTAAGATTTATCATCTTTAAGTCGAATGTTATATTTAGGTCGATGTTTTTTAATTAGTGAGGCTTCGAGCAAGAAAGCTTCAACTTCAGTTTTTGTTAAGATATAATCTATTTTATCTATGTTATGAACTAAAGCTTTAGTTTTAGCCGAATGATCTTTTGAATCTTGAAAATAACTGCGTACACGGTTTCGAAGAATTTTAGCTTTACCAACATAAATGATTTTATCTTGGTTGTTTTTCATCAAATAAACACCAGATTGCATCGGGAATTCTTTAGTTAATTCCCGCAAGGCTTCTATTGTTTTTATGATGTCATTCATTTTTGTCATTATTTGCTTTTTGATTCCGAGCCAGAATCAGAATGTAAAGCGCTTTCCCGCATTTGCAAATCTAGGATTTGTAAACGTTTAATTTCATCCCGAATTTTTGCAGCTTCTTCAAATTCTAGATCAGCTGATAGTTTTTTCATTTTCTCTTTTAATTTAGCTAATTCATTTTGAATGGCATTGGGTTTTTTAGAGAACTTTTTCATGGTTTCAGCGATTCTGTCTTTTTCATTATTTAATTTGTAGGCACTAATTGACCCGTCAAATAAATCGCCTAAGCCCTCTTTGATTTTTTTCTTAATCGTTGTTGGCGTAATACCATGCTTAGTGTTGTGCGCCGATTGTATTTCACGACGGCGGCTGGTTTCAAACATGGCTTTTCGCATAGAATCAGTAATTCTGTCGCCGTACAATATGACCCGC
>JANOOI010000514.1:0-4131 GCA_031421235.1 Bdellovibrio sp. | reverse complement strand
GATTTAATCGCTGAACGAATCAGATCATTAGGTGAATATGCACCAGGGTCTTACAAAGAATTTTCAAAGCTAACATCAATTGTTGAATCAGAAAAAGTTCCTAAAGCTGAAAAAATGATTCAAGAATTAATCAATGGTCATGAGATTGTTATTCAAACAGCGCGAAAATTATTGCCGGCTACAGATGAAGCCAGCGATGAAGTCAGCACTGACTTATTAACACAAAGATTACAAGTTCACGAGAAAACATCGTGGATGTTAAGATCTTTATTAGCTTAGAATCATAGTTTTATTTTTTCAGGAGTCACGGATGGCTCTGTAGGTTGTTATGGTTGATATTCCGATTCGTATATTTTTTAATGATATAAAACAAATTCAAGGTCCGCTTTGGTTTAGTTATACGGAAGCTTTTTTAACAAGTCTTGTTGTGGGCTTAGCAGAAAGTTATTTTGCAGCCTATTCAATCCATCATGGATTAAGTGTTTTACAATCTGGTTTATTAATTAGCTTACCACTGATCATAGCTGCGCTGATGCAGTTTTTTCTACAATCAAAAATGGCCACAGCTAATTTAAGTTATTTTGTGCAGCGGGCTTTGGTCATCCAAGCCAGTGCACTGGTAGGCCTTGCAGTTTTTACTTTTTTTAAACCCGATTCAATTTTTTATTGGCTGTTAGCTTGTTATTCATTTTATTGGTTCGGTCATTTTAGTATTCAGCCCGCATGGAACAGGTGGATTTCAGATATTATCCCACTTGAATCAGGACAACAGTATTTTTCACTTAGGACACGCCTTTCACAAATTGCCATATTGTGTGGGTTGTTTGCTGGCGGGTATTTACTGCATTTAAATGTTTTAAATGTCGATATTGAGAAAATATTTTTTGGTTTATTTGTTTTCAGTTTTTTTCTAAAAATCACGACAGTTTATTTATTTCAAAGACATCCGCCGCAAACTCAGCCGCTTTTTTTGAATATGAAAAATATAAAAAGTTTATTTTTTCAAAACATTTCTTTTTTTAAGCGCTATGCGACTTTTCATACCTGTGTGTATTTATCGGCCTCGTATGTAGCTGGCTATTTGATATCTACAAGGCAATTAACTTATCTTGAATTTATGGTCGTGATGTCTGGTTTATTTTTAGGTAAAATATTAATGACCTATTATTTAAACCAAACCAAAGTGCAAATTAATCCATTAAAATTATTGATTTGGGGCGGAATGATTTCAGCCCCGCTACCAATTCTTTGGCCCTTAAGCCCTGATGCTACAACCATGTTTTTTGTGCATGTGTTATCAGGAATAGGCTGGGCTGGATGGGAAGTCGGGTTATCACTGTATTTTTTTAAAAATATTCACGGGGATAAAAAAATAGAACTGATTAGTTTGTATAATTACGTGGGGGTATTAACCCAAGTATTAGGTACAGTTCTAGGAGCTATATTGTTTAAAACAGTTTTAGATCAAAATTTTTCCTATTTATTTTATTTAGCTGGTGTTTTGCGATTTATTTCTTTAATGGGAATGCGAAATACTAAACTAGTGGCATAGGGTGACTGGCACCTTACGACTTGCCGCGACTAAAGGTGCCAGCCACCTTCAAGAAAAATGCGTTGTAAATTTCCGGTGAATTTTTTTATCAGAGTATTTGTCTTCTAGATTGTTCAGGTCTTCATCTGAATACCCCGTGCGAATATCTAAAACGGCAACGGTAAGTTCACTGATAATAAAATCAATTCTCCATGTGCGGTAACTTAATGTCCAAAGCGCATTGTTTTGATCAACACGTTTTTTATCACTGTTTGTTGGGTCGTACTGTAGCTGACGTAAAATAAAAGGCTTTATTAAATTAAGTTGATAAATTGGATCAGCCGATTCTAGATAATCTATTTTTTCTTCAGCCATGGGTGAAAATTTAATTTCATGTTTTGGACCAAGACTTGTTTCAAGCCATTTAATTTTTGCATCGGTAATGGCATCATATTCCGGATGATAAGGTTTAATATCTAAAATAGGTGTGCCATCTAATAAATCATTAGCGCCGATTTCTATTTTTAAACCATCGATTGATTTTAATTCGACAACAGACATTCCAATAGCATTTGGTCGGTAGGGTGATCTGGTTGCAAAAACACCGATTTTTCGGTTTGATCTGGGTGTCTGCACTAAGGGCTTCCAGTTTTCATTTTTATGAAACTGATAAATAATCCATAAATGACTGCAGCCATCTAAATCCGTTAGGGCTTGTTCAAAATTAAAACCTGAATTTAATGTGATAACAGCATCCATGGATAACTCATCAGGTTGCTTAGATGCTTGGTAGGGTTCAGTTTGTGATGAACTGACAAAACCAATTGGTGTAAAATTAATTTCACTATTTAAGGTTTGATTGCTCATGAGGAAATAGCTTTATGTTCATTATATTGCTTACGCCATTCGTAACCGGCAATAGCCACAGCGACCGCTGCGTTCAATGAATTTTTAACCCCAAATGTTGGAATTTTTCTAACATCGCAAGCCATTTCTAGTTGATCTTTATCTAAACCAAAGCGCTCATTACCCACAATAAATGCAGTGGGCGTTTCAAAAGTAAAATCATTTGAAATCAACTGTGCATGCGACGAAGTTTCTAAAGCAATAATTTGAAAATTTTGATGTTTCAAATGACTTATACAATCTTGAAAGTTTTTTTGTTCCCAATCCATGATAAATGCAGCACCCAAAGCAGCCCGTTCAACTTGTGTTTGATGCGGGGTTGGGGTGTAACCAGTTAGCCAAATTTTCTGCACACCTAATGTGTCAGCGGTTCTAAAGATTGAACCCACATTAAAAGCTGATCGCATATTATCAATAATTAGATGAAGCGGCACACGAGGCGTCACTAAATGATCACGATCTGAAGTAAAAACTAAGAAATCATCATCAGTGATATTTTTTTTAAGATAACGTTCAAAGGGCACAGCAATTGTTGAAAAATGTCGTAAAGTCATGCCTGCACTGAGTGAATTTTTATAAGTGGATAATTTTTTAAGTACCGGATCGTCAGATTTTTCAAGATTAGTGATTAACTGAATCAGTTCACCTAGTAGCTGTCCGTCAAAAGTGGCATCTTTTGATTCTTGCTCAAGACCCACAAAAAGTTTGTGAATTTCTTCTAATGTTTTAAGGTAAAGATGAGGATAAGATTTATTTTCTGACATTGTTTTAACCCTATTTTACTTTTTGACCTGATTTAGCACCCTCATCAGGCGATAATACAAATAAATCTGAGCCGCCTTCGCCAGCACATAATACCATGCCTTCGCTCAGGCCAAACTTCATTTTACGTGGGGCTAAATTAAAACAAACTAAAATTTTACGACCAACTAATTTTTCAGGATTATAAGCTAATTTAATTCCAGAAATAATTTGTTTAGTTTCACCACCAACTGAAACCTTAAGCTTAAGTAATTTATCTGAATCAGCGATTTCGCTGGCTTCAAGGACTTCAGCTACACGAAGATCAACTTTATTAAAGTCATCAATCGTAATGTAAACATTTGATGCTGGCGTAGTATTTAATAAAGAAGATTGAGTTGTAGTTGATTGAGCAGTTGGCTGCGCAGATGTGACTGCAGGTTTATTTTTCTGATTTTTTTCATAGGCTGCTTTTTCTTCATCGACCATGGCTTTAACCTTTTCAGTGTCTACACGCTGAACTAAGTGAACATAATCATTAATTTTATGATTTGTTAAAGTTTTTTCTAAATCCTCCCACTGGTATTCATTTTCACCCAACAGTGAACTAACTTGTGTGGCCATCGTTGGCAAAACTGGTTTTAAATAAATTGTTAATATTCTAAATGCATTCAAAGTTGTTGTTACAACTTTTTTAGTTTCCTCAGGGTTTGATTCAATTGTTTTCCACGGGGCTTTATCGTCAAAATACTTATTTGTTTTTTCAGCTAGTTCACGAATTAATGTAGTTGCTTTAGAAAAATCACGAACGTTGTAATAATCCTCAATTTGTTTGCTAGCTGATCTTAATATTTTCAATAAATCTATGCCAACGTCATCACAAACAGACATAAGACCATCCATTTTTTTAGTCAGCATCTGGGCCCCGCGGGAACCTAAGTTCACAATTTTAC
>JANOOI010000513.1:0-1567 GCA_031421235.1 Bdellovibrio sp. | reverse complement strand
GCCGTTCGTGACTTAGCATTGAAAGGCCGTGATGGAAAAATCACTCCAGATGATTTATCAGGTGGAACATTTTCAATTACTAACGGTGGAGTTTTCGGATCATTATTATCAACGCCGATTTTAAACGCTCCACAAAGTGCGATCTTAGGTTTACACAAAATTGAAGACCGCCCGATGGCTGTCAACGGTCAAGTTGTGATCAGATCAATGATGTATGCAGCGCTCAGCTACGATCATCGTATGATTGATGGCAAAGAAGCCGTTACATTTTTAGTTAAAATCAAGGAAGGCATCGAAGATCCTGAACGATTGCTTTTAGAAATTTAATGAGTATTTAGTTTTTTTGATTCAGAGCGAAGGTTGATATGGAAAATTTTGATTTAGTTGTTATTGGTTCTGGCCCTGCAGGTTACGTCGGCGCTATTCGTGCAGCACAATTGGGTTTAAAAACAGCCGTCATTGAAAAAGATAAAACGTTGGGCGGAACATGCCTAAACGTTGGCTGTATTCCTTCAAAAGCATTACTACAAAGTTCTGAACTTTATCACGAAGCTTTACATGACTTCGATAAACATGGAATCGTCGTCAGCGACGTGAAACTAAATCTTGATGCCATGATGGCTAGAAAAAACAAAATTGTTGGCGATTTAACAGGTGGAATTGAATTTTTATTTAAAAAAAATAAAATCACATCATTAAAAGGTCTCGGAAAAATCACATCAGCAAACACAGTTGAAATTACTGCGGCTGATGGGACTAAAATTTCGGTACAAACTAAAAACATCATGATCGCTACAGGATCTGTTCCTGTTGAATTGCCTTTTTTAAAATATGATGAAAAGAAAATTGTATCATCAACGGGCGCATTAGCTTTAGATTCAATTCCTAAAGAGTTATTAGTCATCGGTGGCGGTGTTATCGGCCTTGAAATGAGTTCTATCTGGGCAAGATTAGGATCAAAAGTTACTGTTATCGAATTTGCAGATAAAATTTGTGGGATGATGGATCCTGATTTAATTACAGTTCTACAACGATCTATGAAAAAACTAGGCGTAACGTTTATCACATCAACCAAAGTTACCGGATCTAGATCAGCTGGCGGCCGTGTTGAATTAGATTACGAATCTATCACTGATGGAAAAAAATCTTCAATTCAAGGTGACGTGGTCCTTGTTTCTACAGGAAGAAAACCATTTACAGATGGTCTTGGATTAGAAACTCTCAAAATAGAAAAAGACGATCGTGGTCGTATTAAAACAAATTCACATTATCAAACTAATGTTTCAAATATTTTTGCAGTTGGTGATGTGATCATTGGTCCTATGTTAGCCCACAAAGCCGAAGAAGAAGGCGTTGCTGTTGCTGAATTTATTGTGACAGGCGTTGGCCATGTAAACTACAACACAGTGCCGTCGGTGATTTATACTCATCCAGAAGTGGCATCTGTCGGCATAACTGAAACTGAAGCTAAAGCCAAAGGTCTTGAAATTAATGTAGGTAAGTTTTTATTTGCTGCTAACGGACGTGCAAAAGCCAAAGGGACTACGGAAGGCTTCGTAAAAATAAT
>JANOOI010000512.1:0-1828 GCA_031421235.1 Bdellovibrio sp. | reverse complement strand
AAAAAATTATTCAACAACTATTAACTTTGCATGTTGTTTGTTTTTCATGTTTTTGATTAATCCATATCTATCAACAATAAAGAGACAAAACTAAAACTCCATCTACATCAATGGCCAGATAATTCTTTTTTCGTAAAATATATTCTTACAATATTTTATGATCCGTATGAAAAAAAATTTCCAAAAGGAAAATTTAATGAGTGTTTAAAGTTTTTAGAAGAAAAAAGTGAAACAAA
Source organism: Bdellovibrio sp. (assembly GCA_031421235.1). Taxonomy (GTDB): domain Bacteria; phylum Bdellovibrionota; class Bdellovibrionia; order Bdellovibrionales; family Bdellovibrionaceae; genus Pseudobdellovibrio. The sequence goes on along the minus strand of JANOOI010000512.1, from coordinate 1,592 downwards.
GGAAATATTCAATCTTGGGCAAATGGGAACCGTTCATTTTCGCAAAGACAAAGACAATCCGAACCAGATAATCGTACCTTTTGCTGAAGTTGTAAAACAGCATGATGGATTTACAGCTTGCTATCTTTATGCTGCACCAACATAGGAAGATCAACGACATTACTGGCGGAAGCCTCTTTGACGGATACACTACATCGATTGTGAAGATAAACTCTATATAGAATTAATTAAGATGACCCAGCAATCAAAATAAGTGAATTACTATGAAAAGAAAAATAGGTATAGGAATTATCGTCGTTGCTGTTTTGGTTTGGCTATTGTATTTTGCAATACAATTCCCTAATGCTTTAAGTAAAGAACCTGAGATCAACTCATTTAGCAGAAATGTACTTGTAGTCGTTTTTTTAGTTTGCGGTATTCTAGCTTTTTTAGGTTTTCATCTTAAGAAAAAAACCTAAAGAATATATAAACCTAACCCTTAACAATATACGTTGAAACTTCTCTTAATAAAAATTGACGACGGTGATTTAGATCGTTGATTTGAGAAAATTGTTTTTGGATTAATTCTAAAACATTCACATCACTTGAGGCCACATCGTTCATTTCATTGTAAACGCGCATATCAAGGTGATTTAAATGAATTTCATTTGTTGAAGAATTTTCGACTAACTGGTTTTGTGTTTCATTTAAATTTTTCATATACCCTTCTTACGTATCTATTTTTATAAATATAAACAGTTTTAAAATCTAATTATATTCGCACTTCACTGATTCAGCATCTGTCGATGACAAATTAACCCGGTCAGCGTAAGCAGCTAAATGTGTTGCCATAACGGTGCCATCTGATTCACGGTGTTTAAGTCCCAAAAAGTGACCTAATTCATGAAGTATTAAAGCTTCGAAGTTATAACCATCTGAACTAATAGAACTTTTAGTTATGCGCACTATATTTTGAGGATCTTGATCGTAATATCCGAAGTTAGCTGCATTAATTCTAATATCAGCTTCTTGAATTTCGTCTCCGGCCCAGAGGACTGTCGTGCGTCCTTGCTCAGACTTTCTATCAGACTCCCAATCACTTAAAAAGTAAATACCATTTTTACGGTCACGACTGGGTACATTAGAGGTTGATCCATTGGTGTTTGATTCTTCAATAATATCGAATATTTTGCGGCCCGCGTTTTTTTCCCAGGTCGCTGCGGCACGGTGAATGGCCGGCCTTAATTGAGCTGGAACTGCCGCGTTAACATAAACTTGTAACGGAAGCTGACGCTTCCATGAAATGCGTTGTCCGTAAACGTTTTGAACAAAACCACAATCGTCACCTTTTTGTGGAGAGCAGCCAGCTGCGACGAGCGCTAATCCAATCAATAAGAATTTGAAAATCTGTGGTTTCTTCATGATTAATTACACTTCAAGAACATGACCAAAAAGCACCACTTATATTTGATCTGGATGACTCATAAAGAAACATTTCAACTGAAATGCCGTTTTACAGCACTAGGGCTAAATCTATTTGACACCATTAACCTGGCAAGCCAGTTGCAATGTCTCATAGTAAGACAAACTTCTCGCTCCCATCCACAGTCGTG
>JANOOI010000511.1:0-6164 GCA_031421235.1 Bdellovibrio sp. | reverse complement strand
TTCGAAATGTTAAAAACGAAAATACTTTTTTTACTAAGGTATTTAATAATATAAAATTAGAAATTCACCAAAGCCATGAAGGTCCACTATTAAAACTTTGGGATGGATCAGCTTTTCAATTGTTTTTCCCGCGGATATTTGCCAATGAAAATTTATATTCAAATAAAATAGATCAATTATTCGCTAACGATGCCGAATATATGATTGAAGAGGGGCGTAGAAGAAATTTAATGACGCCAGCAGCGCATTCGGCGATTCGCGTGGGTACACATGAAGATATTTATAAAGGTGAAGGCTCAATTTACCGTGATAAGGGCGGGGATGTATCATTAGTTAGTTCAGATAATGCTGATGTGAACGATCCCACTTTACGAAAACTTTGGGATGGTGCTTTTGCGCCTTATGCTCTTGTGATGGCTGCAGCGGCTTCGCCAGAAAAAATTATGCCTGTATTAAATCGTTTAGAAAATATGCACTCAGGATTTGATTATCTTTATCACCAGCATCTAGGGTGGATGGAAGGAATGCATGTGACGGGTCCTCAAAAAGGTGAAGTTGTGGCGTCGCAGTTGTCGTTGAATCAGGGTATGTTAGCCCTGTCGTTGTTACAGTTAAATTCGTCAGATGGCCTTAGTGCAAGTGCAAGGGCGATGAACGCAAACACTGTAGTTAGAAACAAAATGCAAAAATTTTATCGCCATTTTGATAAAAAGCTTTCTGAAAGTATTCAATAAATATGGCTTGTTTTTTTAAGGAATTTTAGGAATGTCATTACAGATAATAGGTACACCGTCATGCTGTAAAGGCTCTGCTGTTCCATCGAGAGCATAAGCAGGGGCAAGGCCGATCACGTGGGCTTGAATCATTTTCCAAATCAGTTCATTGGCTCTAGCGTCTTTTTTCATGAGATCTTTGTTGTCAGTAGCCATTTTAGATATTCGTCGTGTGGATTCAAGCAAATGTCGAACCATGCAATTGTATTCAGTGTAATTTAATTTTTGTATCATTTTATCTAAATTAAAAGTTAAATTTTCTAAATTTTTTAGATCTTGTTTGTAAACTAGTTTTTTTAAATTATTCTGCCAAGCTAAGATATCAATACGTTTCATTTTACGACTGCTTTTTGGCCGTGGTAAGTTTTCCATATCACCAATACCATCCATTGATACAAAACTGAGACAGCTAATGTTGATGCCGTAATCCTTTTCAAGCAGTAAAGATATTGCATCAACAGCAGGGGCTATATTTTTCAATAAAGCTTCTTGAGATCGAATCATAGCCTGTGAAATCGCAATCGATCTTAAGCTTTCGATAGACGTTAAGTAGGGGTCTTCCAGTCGCGCATAAGTAAGCTGTCGTTGTTTATTGATTTGAATGGCTTCGAACAAGTGTTTTGTGAAACATAGATCTAATGTTGTCGCTTGGGCTGACATGGATGTAAAGATAATGAATATAAAGGTTATAAAAATCATAATTTATGTGAACACATTTGGGTTTACCAGGGTAGTGTTAGTTATAGATAGAACCAATTAAGTATTGTGAAGACATTTGATTTGCTGTAAATTTAGACTATGGCAAAAGGCAAAAAAAATGATGCAGACTTGTATATAACTAATCAAATTTGCTTCTCTATATACACAGCATCACGAAGCGTTGTTCAAGCCTACCAGCCCTACCTTAATCAATATGATCTGACCTACGCTCAGTATTTAGTGATGCTGACACTTTGGGAACACGATGGCTTGTCTGTTTCCCAGATTGGTACAATGTTAGACATGGATTCAGGGATGCTTTCACCAATAATTAAAAAACTAGAAGTTAAATTGATGGTGAAAAAAGAACGCCAAACCAAAGATGAAAGAATAGTTTTAATCAGGCTTACGACTAAAGGCCGTAAAACTAAAGAGAACTTATTCGAAGTTCGTGAACAATTACTTTGTGAATCTGGGTTTGAGCTAAAAGATCTTGGTCAGCTAAAAACACAACTTGAATTACTGACCAAAAACTTAAGCCAAGCAATGAACGAAAAATCTAAAAAGAAATAAAGCTGACTCTTTCAATAAACCAATAAATCCCTAGCCCACAAATTGAAATACAAAATGTAGGTAGAGCAAGTTTTGCACCTATCACGGTTTTGTTAATGATCAGCAGCACCGGAAAGCTAATCAACACAATAATGATTTGTCCGATTTCAACACCTACATTAAAGGCTAACAATGCACCTATCAGATTACTGGAATTAAGATTAAGTTCTTGAATCGCTGAAGCAAATCCTAACCCATGAATTAATCCAAAAACAATAGCCAAGATCCATCCACTTTTATATTTTTCAGACCAAAATCTTTCAGTAGCAGCGACAGCAATAGATAAAGCAATTGCAGCTTCGACGATTGAGCTTGGAATGCTGATCATGCCTAATGAACCCAGCGCTAAGGTGACAGAATGACCTATTGTAAAGCCAGTCACAGTTTTCAAAATATCAATCAGTTTAAGACTACTTAAGACTAAAGCGATAACAAATAAAATATGATCTATACCTTTAGGAAAATGCCATCCTGATGAATCTTTCCATTCGTTAGGCATTGCGCCGATGTGCCCAATCCCTTTTAAAATAAAATGAGACATATTTATTTGGGTATTATTAAATAAAGTTTTTACAAACGGGGACTGACTGTTGGCTTCAGTTAGAATTTCATTTTCATTATGTTTTACTTTAACTATAAGCTGAAAGAATTCAGATAATTTTTTTATAAACGGAAGTTCTAGGTTAATATTTTTGCTGATGTCTGCACAGCGTGCTGATACTTTTAATACGACATTAGATTCTGATTGTAGGCTTGCAAAGGCATCCGAATTCCAAGTGCAGTTTTGATCATTTGTTTGAATTTGATTTTGACCAACAGTGAGCTGAAATAATTTTTGTGAATTTGATCCAATAGTTGTGTTTAAGTTTTGTTCGTTAGATGATTCAGAAGATAGCTCAGTTGACTTCAGCAGTTCTTTTACAAGTTCAGGATTTAATTCTAACTGTAAATGAATATTGGAATCTTCGGATTTAATTTCAAGTAAACCTATATCTAAAGGATGGCTAAAAGTTTCGAATGAAAATAAAAAAACTAAAAAAAACAAGACGAAAAATGAATTTCGTCTTGTTTTATGAATTGCTGCTGTCAGCAAGCAAGTCAGCATATAATTACTGAGGAACTGCTAGGAATGGAAATGATGCAAGAAGGGGTGCAGAGGCAGTGTGTGTTGTTGAATAACTAATGGCATCTGATACTGCATACGTTGGTACGTTAGTTGGCGTACCTGTTGATGGCGCTGCTTGAGCGGCTCCGCCAGCAAGATATGATAAAGTGATATCAATTACATCATCACGAATTTTACGACCGCCACAAAGCAGTGGTGCACCGCTAGTTAAGCTGACACAAGCTGTGTAAGCCACTTCGTTTTGTTTTGAATTAGAAGTTCTATCACTGTTTGCATTCAGCGCATGTAATGTACCATAGTCAGTATCATTAACACTGATGCGCATAACATCTGGTAAAAACTGAGAGACAACGGCTGAAACTGCTGGTGGCGTAAGCCCTGCATTTGTTCCAAGGTTAAACACGACAGTTAAGACCGCCGACGCTTCAGTTAAAACTGCAGCTACAGCCGGGATGTCAGATCTTAAATCAAGACTTGGGGGGATGCTATTAAAAGCGTTAAGATTACTGTTTGATAAAACTAATCCTTCATTAATTGCAGGACGAGCTAATCTTTCAATTTGCGTTCCCGCAGCGTTAACATTTGCACTTCCGGCACGTGAAGCAATGTCATCGCAGCCAGTTAAAATAACAAGTAAAGCAGATGTTGATATTATTTTGTATATTGTAAATTTATTTTTCATAATTATATTCTCCATTATAGTTAAAGTTATTGAGCTAAAGATATTGTTGTCCAAGTATCAAATACGGTATCAGCATTTTTTTGCAAAAATGCAATTGGTACTCTGACAGCAATTGTATTTACGTTATAACTTTGCGTAAAATCTGAAGCTGTAGCACCGTTTGGTGTATACGTTGGAAATGCTGCGAAGCCAGAAACAGGTAATGTACCGTTAGTAGATGCGGCAGCTGCTCTGAATCTGAAAAAAGCAGTCACATCAAAGAAAAAAGGATCTTTTCTAAGTCCTGCGAAAACTTTTAAAGTATGCGCGCCAATTGTGATGTCTGAATTTACAGGGGCGCCTGCACCAGAAAATGGTGTCGTTAAGATCGATCCGCCGCCATCTTTAGTTGAAATAATTGTCGAAACACCGTCAACGATTGCACTGACTGTTATTGCCTGCTGGTTGCTACCATTTGGGGCTCCGAATTGAAATCTCAAAATGATATTGTCGTTTGTTGTTGCAGCTACATCTTTTGAAATACCTGCTCTTGACACGTGTAAATCATAATAGGCTTGAGTGCTAAAATAGTACTGCTGTTGAGGTAAAGATCTTGGATTCGTATTGATTAAAAACACGAGATGTTGGTTGCTGCCACCTGTAACTTCTTTATCTTCGCGAAAAGCGTAAAGATCAGTTAAACTGACGTTTCTGCTTTTTGAATCGGATTCACCGTCATCGTGATCTGATGCCACGACAGCTAAAGTTGTCATTAAACTGATAGCCGCTAGACCTACAGTTAGCGTAACTTTGTTTTTCTTCCAGAAAGTAAAAGGTCTCATTTTTTCTCCTTGCCGCAAGTTAATGTGGACTTTTGTGTTGGTTGTATTATATTTAGTATTATGCAACTTAGTATTATACAATATATATGATTAGTTCTGGATTCAAGTCCAAAAATAAAAATAAAGGATTGTGTATGAAATACGAACGTCTAGGTAATCAGAGCTTGTTTAAAGTCGTGTTTAAAGTCATTATTTTAGGCGTTCTAATTTGGGGCGTCGGTTTTTATTTGATACAAAAAAATAGAAACAGTTTTATAAACTATAAATACAAACTGCCAAATATAAAAAATGAAATAAATAGCGCTGAAAGAATTTTAAACACGCAAGACTTAGAAAAATTTTTATCTGAAAACTCTAACGTGCAAGATTTAAATGATTTAGCTGAATCACTTTTTAATAAATTTAGAAGCACGAATAATACATTATATATAGATAGATCTCTTAAAGTGCTTGATAGGTCACTTCGAATTCAGCCCCAGCAAAACAATACGGCTACGATTTTAAAAGCTAAAATTTTAGAAAGCCAGCATCAGTTTGAAGAAGCCATTGTATTAGCAACCGGAGCGCTTAGTGGACGTACTGAAACTTACGATGCGTATCAAGTTATTATTTATTCGAATTTAAGTTTGGGTCAGATGGCTAAAGCGCAAGCTTGGGCAGATATGTATGTGCAAAAATATCCGAAGACAAAATCTCTTTCAGCTAGGGGGTTAGTTTTAATAGAATCCGGACGAATCGATGAAGGTGTTTTTGATTTAGAGCGGGCCATAAAACTAGAAGATTTAGGCGAACAATCTGATTCAGCTTGGGTCAGATGTATTTTAGCCAGACATTTTATTTCTGTTGGTCGATTAAAAGAAGCTGACTATTTATTAAATCAAGCTTTATCAATATCAGAAAATTACGCACTGGCTTTAGATTTATTAGGTCAAATAGCCGCAGTAAATAGTGATTATAAAAAGGCAAAAATTCATTTTGATACCGCATTTTCGGTAAGTAAAGAATTGGTTTATTTGATCCACAGTGGTGATCTAGAAACGGCTTTTGGTAAAACTGAATCTGCAAATAACATCTATAAGATAGCTGAAAGCCTTGCACGTAATGATTTGAAAAGTAATTCCTTCGGACATCGATTAGATTTAGTCAAAATTCTTCTTCGAAAAGCGTCTAAAGAAAATCTTGATGAAGCCTTAGTTTTGTTACAAGAAGAGGAAAAAGTTCGTTCAAGCGCATTAGTTTATCAGGCATTTTCTGAAGTTTATACAGAAAAGAAAAATTGGCCTCAAGCACTTGAATATGCCCAGCGCATTTTAAGAACGGGATCACAGAAGCCCGAACATTATTTATTGTTAGAAAAAATCTACAGAAATCTAGGACAAGCCGACCGTGGTGATTTATACATGTCACTGATTGTGTTGCCATTGGATCAAGCTGAAGTATTAAAGGCTTTT